>DATHGW010000619.1:0-3989 GCA_035317445.1 Puia sp. | reverse complement strand
CCTTTTTCCTTGGATGCAAGAAATAACCAATCACTCCAAAATACTTTATTGATCAAAGGATGGAGAAGGTATACCTGGCCGGATATGATGCGATCCAGGGATACTGTCCTCAAAGAGGATAAAATGACTTTTGAAGGAATGATTAGAAAGAATAAAAAAGCGATTAAGACTCCTGCGGAAATGGGTTTGTATACCGGAAGCACGCTACAAATGATCCCCTCTGATAGTACGGGCCGGTTTGAACTTTCTTATAAAAACCTGGTTATCCCACAAGACAAAAAACTTTTATTGTTTGTCAATAAAGAGTCACAGTACATGTACAATATACAGGTCGACAACCCTTACCATACCATGAACCAAAAACTTGCCCGGGTACTGCAATTTGAGAACTATGACATCAGCCAGCGGGATAAAAATTCAAATCCATTTGCGCTGACAAAGGGAGATTATGCAAAGGTATTAGAGGCTGTCACGGTCAGAGCAAGAAATAGTCCTGGTAATTTTTATGGTCATCATCCGGGATCATGCGATGACTATGTATGTTATAATGGAATTTTAAATTGTCCCAATCACAGACATGATCCTGGCAATACGATGGCCGTGGATGGTCACATGTACCTATCAGTATCCGGAACAAGGGTCATATATCATTGCGCATCTGCTGCCTCCAAAAATAAATATTTGGTTGAACTCGATGGCATATACAGCAGGAAAGAGTTTTATGTGACAACCTTTTCAGGCTCTGGAAATACGATGCCTGAATATTTATCCACCCTGTACTGGAACCCTTCTTTATTCTTAAGCTCCGGCAAGCCAACGGAAATAAGTTTGTACACAAGCGATATAGCTGGCAGGTTCAGGGTCATTGTGCAGGGAAGAACGGATAATGATGTTGTTTTTGGGGAGTATTATTTTACGGTAAAAGACCGGTAAATATTTTATACTGTAATTACCTCGATTTTCTAATTGACATTGCTTCAGTTTTGTGGGGCGAGGTCAGGAACAATAGAAACAATTAAAGGATTATAAATGTCATTAAGTAATAAAAAGGCCACGAAGGAGTAAAGCTATAAACCGTTCTTCAGGCTATTCCTCAACTGGACAAGATACTCACTAGTGGAGGAGGCAGTACCGGATTCGGGATCCCGAACGGCGCAGTTGCCGCTGACATAACTCTTGATGTCTGCCATCTGCCAGATCGCCCCACCCGTCATGGCTGGGTAATCTTTTTTAAACCGGGTCATTTCGGCTTTGATTTCATCGGGTGTCTTGGCATTGTGGACGCTTGCGCAGCTGCTAAATGATCCGCGGCAAAGAAATATCGGGTACACGGGGATATCGGTAACCAGGCTATCTTTCCATTTACCGGGTTCATTGTGTCTGCCGCCATCATAACATTGCAGGTAAATTGCATCTACCAGGCCCTTCTGTGATCCGGAAATGATCTCTTTCCAATAGGCCGATCTCGTAAACGGGCAGAGTGACATGTGCATCTTTAGTTTATGGATCATTTTTCCAAACCGGACTATTGAGGCACTGTTGTATACAGATTCGTCGTCAATACAGAGGGCATCGGCTCCCAGCTCTTTTTTCAGGACTTTGCATATTTTGTATAAGGTGCTTTTTGTCCCTGTTCCCGTCACGATTGCCGGAACGGTTTTGGCAGGATCGGACCAATCCTGTATAAAATCAAAGGTATTCGGCGCCTGGTTAAACCACCTGCCTTCAAGGAGGATCTCAATACGCGTAACGGAACCGGGCTGTTGCTTTAGAGAAGCCACCCGTTTGAGCCAGTCTTTGTTACCTACAAATTGTCCGTCGTGAATGATGGGTTTTCTATCGTCTCCTGAATAGACGTCGCCATCAGCGTGTATATAAAAGCTAGACAGAATTACGGTGGTAAAGCCAGATGCCTTTATATTTTCAAATGTGGAATCGTCCCCGGGGTACAGTCCGCGGCCGTATAGAGTCAGGTTGGTGTCTGCCGGTGAGGCTGGCCTTGCAATCGATATCGGTCCGTCGATTGATACCGGACTTGCCCAGTATGCTGATGTTGCCATCGATACTGGCTTTGCCGTCAATGTCGACCTTGCCATGGATGCCTGCCCTGAAGTGATAAAACCGGGATTTATCGAGCCCGCAGACAAAAGGGGGAGGAGTAGAAACAACGTCTTCATAATAGAAATTTTGTTGGACCCGCTAAATGTACCCAACAAAATCCTAAAACGCCCCGACTCTGTATTCATAATATTTTGCCGGTAGCTCATGTGTATGCCCGGATGAATGCGCTATTGATTAATGCTGAACTATCCAATTGTCGTTGCGGGGTAAGGCGTCATGTAATAAAAAATAATGGGAAAGTTAATTATGATAATAATACATCTGCCGACACGCCCAATTCCCGGTGAAACAATTTTGCCAGTTCCAAAGTCAGTGGTTTCTTTTTTGAAAGCAGGGCTGAGACATATCCTTTAGTTCCTACCTTACCTACAAGATCCTTATTTTTCAATCCTCTTTCCTGCATCTTTGATTTTATAGCTTCAATGGGATCAGGAACAGGGATGGGATATTTTTTATCCTCATAAACCTTAATCAGTAATAAAGCTACCTGCAAAGCTTCTCCCTCCGGCGAGTTAGGTTTTACTTTTTTGTCAAACAAATGATCAACCCATTCAAGATAGGCTTCATAGTCTTTTTTTGATTTTATTGGTCTAAGTTTCATAATCTCTTTTTTTTGAACTTTACGATGCCAACGTCTTAAAATGCTTAAAATCGGATTTTAACAAGCAAACTTTTGGCGAAAAAAAATCACCATTGACGTTTGTCATTCCGTTCTCAGGCTCCCATCGACAGCCGAGTCCTGCACCGGAGCTTTAGCGAAGGTGCAAGCTCCGATTATTCAGCGCGTAGGCTGGACACCGGGTTCGCCATGGCGGCTTTGATAGCGGTATAACTAACCGTGAGCCAGGCAATAACAAGTGACATCACTACGGTGCCTACAAAAAACCAGGCGCCAATGGCAATACGAAAAGTATACTGCTGCAGCCACTCGTGCATATAGTACCATGCAATCGGCGATGCAATCAGAAAGGCTATAACAATAAGTATTGTAAATTCTCTTGATAGCATCATGACAATATCGCGAACAGGGGCCCCAAGAACTTTGCGTATCCCGATTTCTTTTTTTCGCTGAACGGCCATGAACGCAACCAGTCCATATAAACCGAGGCAGGAAATGAAAATGGCAATCCCCGAAAATAGGGTATACAGTTTTGACAGCTGATTTTCCTGTTTGTAATAATCTGCAATGGTCTGGTCCAAAAAATGGTATTCAAAAACAAAATCAGCATAATTTGAATTCCAGATGGCCTGCATTGACCTGATAACAGATTGCGCCTGCTTTAGATCAATCTTAATATTTGTGAGACCGTATGCACCGCTCATGGTAGTCATTACAACAGGACGAATTGGGTCCCGGAGAGAATTGATATTAAAATCTTTTACTACGCCAACAATCGGGCAACGCCTTCCCTCCACGATAATTTCCTTTCCGATGGCGGCCTGTGCATTTTTAATGCCTAAATTTTTGATCACGGTTTCATTCACTACAAATTCTTTTACGGTATCCGATGCATAGTATCTTCTGCCGGCAACAAGTTCCAGGTGATACAAGTTAAAATAATTGGTATCTGCGGGCTTCATACTTACAATCATTTCCGGACTGGTACCCTTGTGTGCAGGCGTGACAAGATCCGTAAACCAGCCGCCATCCGATGAAGGTGCAAATGTGCTGAAACTTACGCTTTCAATACCAGGCAGTTTTTTTAATTCATCTTTTAGCAAATCAATTTTTGTTCTGCTCAGGCTGTCGCCCGGGATGCCTGCATTGATGACAGCATCCTTTGCAAAGCCCATGTCCGCATTTCGGAAATAATCCATTTGCGATTCAACAATCAGCGTGCCGATAATCAGTATCTGTGCAATGACAA
>DATHGW010000618.1:0-7344 GCA_035317445.1 Puia sp. | reverse complement strand
GATGGGACTACCGTTAATGTTACGGTTTCCCGTCAAACTTCAAATTTGACCGAGGTGGTTGTTACATCTCTCGGTATTCAAAGGCAGGCCAAGGAACTTGGATATGCAACTGCCAAAGTCAACAACAAAGAATTAACACAGGCTAAAGTCATTGATGTTTCAACCGGCTTACAGGGTAAAGTATCCGGATTGCAGGTTAACCTAACCAATAATGGTGTTGACCCTGCTACCCGTATCGTGTTGAGGGGTAACCGTTCCATTACCGGGAACAACCAGGCGCTGATCGTGCTGGATGGTTTTCCTATTGATGATGTGAGCTATATCAACAAGATCAATCCTGAGGATATAGAATCGGTGAACGTGTTGAAAGGCGCTGTGGCTGCTGCGATCTATGGTTCAAAAGCATCCAATGGCGTATTGGTTATTACGACCAAGCATGGAACAAGGGGCAAGCCAACCATCACAGTGAGCAATACCCTGAACCTGGAAAGTGTGTCGTACATGCCCAACCTGCAGAATTCCTTTACATCTTATGGTGGTGAAGGAGCCTACACGAATGCAAATGGTACTACCGAGTACGTTCCTTACGAAAACCAGAGCTACGGGCCCCGTTTTGATGGAACTCGTGTTCCGCTGGCCATTAAGCCGAACCTGGCTCCGGATGGCGTGACGGTGCTTAGCTGGGACACATTATTTAATACTAACTCGGCAAGGCCCAATGAAAAAAAGGACTTTTTTAACACAGGTATTACCAATCAATTTGATGTTGCGTACTCCTCAGGCGATGAAAGAGGTACTTTTTACCTGGGTTTCCAGGATGCCAGTATTGCAGGAGTTACGCCAAAGGATGCCTCCCGCAGGGATAATATCCGTTTGAATGGTTCGAGGGATTATGGCCGTTTCAAGGCAGAGTACAGCGCTTCATACAATCAGCGCACCGATAATATCGTAGGCCTGAGCTACAACCAAACTAGTGGCGGCGTTTTTTCTGGCCGGCCTATTTATTTTGAATTGGTGAATGCACCTGCAGGCGCGCCGATCAATAGTTTTAAAGACTGGCAGAACGATGTTTACGCCAGTCCGGATGGGTATTATAATGCTTATGCAACCAATCCATATTGGACCATTGACAATTCAAGAAGGAAACAAAGTACCTACGATCTGTTCGGGAACGTGAATTTGTCCTTCAGACTCACATCCTGGTTAAACATTTCAGACAGGGCTGGTATCGTTCAAACCACCCGTCAAAGGACATATACGCGCGCAGGCATCACTTTTGCTCCCTGGGCGATTGCCGATCCCTGGTCAGCAGGTAATATACCCAGCAGTCTGAAATCATTGAAACCTTCGGTTTACGATGAGTCCTTCCTTGAACAAAGGCTAAACAACGACCTGTTGGCCGCCTTTGATAAAACCTTTGGCGACATATCCATAAAGGGTGTAGTTGGTTGGAACTTTGGTCAGCGTTATCAAAGAACCGTGTTCCTGCAGGGCGACAATTTACAATTCCCGGGATTTTATAATATCTCCAGTGTGTTAGGCACTCCGGGATATGGTGAATCTTCCTTTAAGCAAAGGGAAACAGCAGTTTATGAAGAAGTAACCCTGGGATTTAAGGACTTTCTTTATCTGCACCTGTCTAACAGGGATGAATGGAATTCAGTGCTCGATCCTTCTCAACAGCACTATGAATACCCTGGGGTAGACGTTTCTTTTATATTCTCGCAGGCTATCGGTGCGTTTAAAAACAGCAAGCTCCTTTCCTTCGGTAAGTTAAGAGGTGGTTATACCCAGGTTGCCAATATCAATTTGGGCGGCACTCCTTACGGAGCTTATTCATTGGTCAATCCATTCAATCCTGCCGGCGGCTTTCCGTTTGGCAATTTGGGTGGATATAGCCAGTCTACCACGTACCTGAATCCATTGATCAAACCCGAAAAAACAACTGCGGCGGAAGTTGGACTTGAACTTGGATTTCTGCAAAATAGGATCAATTTTCAGGCGGCTTACTATAATAGTGTGACTACTAACCAAACGCTGACCGCTCAATTATCTGCCGGCGCCGGCTTCACTTCGAAAGTGGTGAACGCGGGTAAGGTTACAAATAACGGCATTGAACTCGACCTGAACGTGACCGTGATCAAGAATAAGGATTGGACCTGGACCGTTGGCGCAAACTATGCGCACTACCAGAATAAGGTGAATGAATTGCTGCCAGGAGTTGACGAACTGCAGCTGAGCGGATTGAATGGTGGTGTTTCCGGTGGTATTTATGCTATTAAGGGACTGCCTTATCCGGTAATTAAAACATCTGATTGGACAAGGGATTCTGCAACGGGAAAAGTGATCGTTGATCCTGTTACGGGAAGACCATCGTACGATCCAACAAACAAGATTTACGGCAACACGAATCCGACAGATATTCTGGGTATCAAGACAACCTTGCAGTGGAAGAACTTTACTTTTGGAGCAGTGCTGGATTACCGTGGTGGAAATTCAATCATCAATACGATTGGAACACAACTGGATTTTACCGGGGTATCTGCGCACTCGGCAGAAAATGGACGTCAGCGTTTCATTTTCCCGAATTCCGTTGTTTTACAGGGTGGCAAATATGTAAACAATACGACCGTTGCGGTTAACAATGGTGGCAATATCGGCGGAGCAGGATTCTGGCCCGACATCTATACCTCTGGTATCGGAAGTGTATATGTGACCAGTGCAGCTTTCTGGAAACTGAGAGAAGTTTCTTTGAGCTACACTCTGCCAGCTGTTGTCTTGGCTAAGACAAAATTCATTCGCGGGGCAACCATCGGTCTTGTTGGGAGGAACCTGCTGATGATCAGGCCTAAATCCAATATCTGGACCGATCCTGAATTCAGTGATACCAATGGTAACGATGTGGGTAGAACATCTGAATTTCAGTTGCCTCCTACCAGGATGTATGGTGCCAACATAACACTGACATTCTAAACCTGAAACTAATGTTATTATAAACTGAAATAAATTATCGGATTATGAAAAAAATTATGATTTTGTTTTTTGTAACGGCGCTGGTGGCCAGCAGTTGTAAAAAGCAATTGGATGTAAACCAAAACCCGAACCAGCCTACAGCAGTTACGCCCAACGTAATCTTGTCTGCGGCTCTGGTGGGTACTGCTTCGAATAACTTCGTCGATTACCTGGGTCTGACCCGTTGGATGGGTTTTTGGTCACGCAGTGGAAACTATGTTCCGGATGTACAAACCGAAACCTATAATGTGGCTAACGATTATACAGATGCTGAATGGGGCAATCTCTATGTAAACCTGAACAACTACGATTATATGGAAAAGACCGGCAGGAACCTGAATCTGCCATTCTACATCGGTGTTGCCAAGGTCATGAAATCATACAGTTTTGCTACCCTGGTTGACATCTATAATGATGTGCCTTATAAAGACGCTTTTCAGGTCACGACCAAAATCCAACCCACCTATGACAAAGGGCAGGATATTTACAATGACCTGGTTGCGCAATTAGACAGTTCCATTGACTATTTTCAAAAGGCCAAAGATTTCTATGCTGTTCAACCGGCAAGCGTTGCTTCAACAGATGATCAGTACGACGTGATGTTTGGTAGTGCAAGAACTGGCGCGGCAGACGCTGATGCCCGTATGGTGCTCTGGCAGAAGTTTACCAACACCCTGAAACTGAAGTTGTTGATGCATCAGTCAAACCTTACCGCACAGGCAGGTTTTATTAAGACTGAATTGAACAAGATCAGGGATAATACATTTGGTTTGATCGGCGTAAATGAAAGTGCTGTGGTCAATCCTGGCTACCAGGCATCTACCGGAAAGATCAGCCCGTTGTTCGGTGTGTTTACAAAAGTTGACGGAACCACTACGGTGAGCTTTGATTATTATCGTGCCAATACTTATGCTGTTAACTTCTACCTGAACAGTGGTGATGAAAGACAGGCGCTTTTGTATACAGGTACCACGCTGACTCCAGGAAGCAACTACGACGGAGACCCTGCTGCAGTGTCCAATTCTCTGACCGCCGGTGTAGGTCCAGGTTTGCTAAAAGGATTTGACCAGGATGCATTCATCCTTTCTGATTTTGAAAGTCTTTTCCTTCAATCTGAAGCTGTTGAGAGAGGATGGGGTGCTGATTTGTACACATCACCTCCTACTGCTCAGTCATTGTATGAGTCCGCGGTGACCCAGAATTATGTTTATCTCGCCAAGGGAAATGAAAACGTGATTTCCGATCCTGTTGGAGACGCTACCTTCTACTACACCCAGGGAATAGAACTGGCGGATTGGTCAGCTTCTACGGCTCCCGATCACCTGCCAACGATCCTTACACAAAAATGGGCTGCAATGAATGGGGTGAACTGGGTTGAAGCCTACACCGATTGGCGCAGGACAGGTTTTCCCGATGCAAGCATCCTGGGTATTTCTCATGCACCAGATCATTTACAACCAAACATTCCAATCAGGTATCTCTATCCGCAGTCTGAATATAATACCAATGGTAAGAATGTTCCGGCATTGGGATCAGGTTCACAATTTTCAGTGCCTGTATTTTGGGATGTGCCTTAGTCATCGCATGGGAAATAAAGTAATCACTTAACTGAAAAATAAACAGAATGAAAAATATTAAGATAATGAATGTAAGGAAAATCAAAATCGCTTTTTTGGCGTTCTGTGTTTTCTTCCTGGGCTCCTGCCTGAAAGACACAGGACCCGTTCAGGACTATTCGCAGACTCCGGCGTTGGTAGGCTTTCAATTCAAAGGGGGGTCTGCAGTGCCCATTGTATTGCCGCTGCTTCCTTTGGCAGGTGACTCATATGATTTGGAAGTAACGCTATCTGTACCCAGTGTAGTGCTGGGAAAAACGGTTAATGTGACCGTTATTGCTGATCAGGATGCTCTGGCCGCTTATGACCCGACGCTTGAAATGCTTCCTGCGGATCAATATACTATACCCAATGGTGGTGTGGTAACCATTCCAGCGGGCAAGCAAATTGTTCCGTTATCATTAAAATTTGATGGAACAAAGATCGATTTCTCGAAGAACAATGCTTTGGCCTTCCGCATTACCGATGCGCAGGGGTTGGTGATCGCCAGCAACCTGAATATTGCCATCCTAAAGATCGTGCTTAAAAGTGAATTTGAAGGAAACTACACTACTGATGGGAAATTAACCAGGTTTGCCGGATCTACTGAAGGTTCCGGTCAGGTCGATCAATTCGACATAACTGGAGATGTATATTTTAATACCGTTACAGCTAATTCCATTGATGCAGCGCTGAATATTCCTGGCTTCTCCACTGTTCAAATGACGCTGGTGATCAATGCGGATAATTCTGTTACGATTACAAAGAGTGTATTGAATCCTGGGGTAAACATTGGTAATAACCCTGGCAAGCCAAGTACTTATGATCCTGTAACAAAATCATTCGACATTCATGGACAATATCTGAATGCAGCGAATGCTCTTCGAGAAGTGGATTTTACAATGGTCTTACATTAAATATTTTATATTAACATAGAAAAAGGAAGCTGGCCGGCTTCCTTTTTTTTTGACCATTAGAGCTTAAATCTTGTATATGCTTACCTTTATAAAAAAAACATGGCAGATCAGCAACCCGCAAATCAGTTGAACATAGAGATCAGCGAAGAAGTGGCCGAAGGTGAGTATGCGAACCTTGCGATCATCACCCACAGCCATGCGGAATTTGTGATTGACTTCGTCAATGTTATGCCCGGCACACCGAAAAGCAAGGTCAAATCAAGGATCATATTCACCCCCCAACACGCCAAAAGGTTTATGAAGGCGCTCACAGAAAACATTACCCGATTTGAAGCCGGCAATGGAAAGATCCAGGATCTGGAAGAAGTGCAGATCCCGATGAATTTCGGTGGGCCTACGGCGCAGGCGTAATACCGGGATTTTTTTCTTAATTTTACCTATATAGAAATAAAAATAAACACATGAGAGGAAGATTAATACTGATGCTATCGTTGACACTGGCAGCCAATCTGGCTAAGGCTCAAAATTCGAGTGAAATCGGCGAAAGGGTAGGTCTTCAAAATGATTTGAACAATTTTGTTCAGGGGGAAGGAACGCGTGTTTTTACCGGCGGTACCGTACCGACGTTTAATGTAAAAGGCGAAACAGTGGGAAATCGATACCTGTTTGACCATTGGGTCTCTGGTATGGTTACCAATTTACGTGACAGTGTGCTCAACTATCCATCGGTGTTATATAACTATGACAAGATCACGCAGAGCCTGCTTATGTTCCAGGATAGGAAGATTGTGATCGAAGTGTATCCCGAACAGATCGAGTCGTTCACGCTGAAAGGCGGAGACAGGGACTATGTGTTCCAGCATATCCCCATGATCGGCGAAGATTATTTTCAACCGTTGATAAAAAATAAAAAGTACTCCTTGTACAAAACGGTTAAGACCAGATTCGTGAAAGCTGATTACAGTACCAATGGCATATCCGAAAGCGGCAGCAATTATGATGAATTCAAGGATATGGAAACGTATTATGTCGTCCTTCCTGGTGGCCGTGAATTCGCCAGGCTTGAGCCAAAAAAGAAAGCCATCAAACAAGCCCTGCCCAAAGAGGCGGCAAAGATCGAGGCTTATTTTTATGCGAATAATCCTGAATTTGTCGACGAAGCTTTTATGATTGGTTTGATAAACGAACTGAATAAATAAAAAGCCTTGTCATTCCGACCTCCCGCCCCTGGTGGGAGCGGAGGAATCAGCGGAGAATGCAAGTTGGGTATATTGCTGATTTCTCTCCGCCTGCGGCGGTCGAAATGACAAAAGATTTTTTGGACGCCTCCAACTCAAATCATCCCCTCATCAGCAAAACTAAAATACCCTTCATCACTCACTATGATGTGATCGAGGACTTTGATATCAAGGAAGCCCGCTGCTTCCTTGATTTTTGCCGTTAGCTCCTCATCAGACCGGCTGGGTCTTACATTTCCCGAAGGATGGTTGTGGCAGAGAATGATGTTGACAGCATCTTCCTCCAGGGCCCGCTTCAGGATGATCCTGGGGTCAGCGACTGTTCCGGTCATGCCTCCCTGGCTGATGATCTCAAAATGATTGATCTTATTGGCCCTGTTGAGGAAGACGACCCCAAATATTTCCATTTTTTGGTCCTGCAAGATGGCCCTTAAGTAACCCGCTACATCGTGGCTTCCTTTGATTGTTACTTTCTCCAGTGATTCCGTGGCCTGTCTCCGCCTTCCGAGCTCCAGGGCGGCGATGAGGGTGATCGCTTTAGCAATCCCGATACCCTTGATTTTAGTCAATTCCTTAATGGAT
>DATHGW010000617.1:0-2437 GCA_035317445.1 Puia sp. | reverse complement strand
TTGACAGGAATTTTAATCTGGACCTCCGTTCCCGCAGCGCTGCCATCCGCGTGGACAAGATCATTTATGATCACGGCTGATTCATTTCCATTACCGCTTTGGATCATGGCGATCCGGTCGGCAGTAATCAACAAGCCCATGGATTTGTGTTTGGTAGCCGACTTGCTGGCAATTCTCGCAGCCCGTTCACGGCCAATGCCATTGTCCGTAATTTTTATAAGCAGAGAATTTGTTTCCTGCACCACTTCAATTTCCAATTCACCCTTTTCCTCCTTATGCATCAATCCATGCCAAACGGCATTTTCCACATAAGGCTGGATGATGAGCGGAGGCAGTTTAAGCCGCGACGTGTTCAGTTCCGGCGAAACCATAATTTTATATGTAAAATGATTATCAAACCGCATGGCCTCCATATCCAGATATAGTTCGAGGGACTCCATTTCACTTTTCAGGGATATGAATGAACTCTGTGAATTTTGTAAAATCATCCGGATCAATCTCGAAAATTTAGTAAGATACCTCGAAGAATCTGGTTTATTATTCTCCAGGATAAAACGATTGATGGAATTTAGAGAATTGAAAATGAAATGAGGATTCATTTGGGTTCGCAGGGTTTGCATTTTTAATTCGGCGGCCTGCTGCTGTAGCTCGGCCTGTTTCCGCTTGTTTTGCAACAGGTCATTGTTTCTTTTAAGGGAAAAATTTCTGAATATAATAAGTCCTAAAAAAGCAAAAACTAAAATGCTTCCAATAAGTATTTTGTTAACCAGGGACTGCTGTTTAAGTTGTACCTCTTTGATTTTATTATCCTTGTCCAGTAAGTTCAGGATGGCCTGTTTCTTATCATCCGCAGACACTGTTGCGTAATAGTTTAACCTCGAAAGGAACTTGTGCGTTAGCACAGAATCCTTCAAAACGGTATACTTATTCGAATAGAAAAAGGCACTGTCGTAACGTCCGGTTTGGGAATATATCGTAGACAACAGCTGGTATCCTTCGATCATGGATTGTTGCGCGTGGCCGGCTTTTGCGATGGCGAGACCTTCTGTGGTGAACTTTAAAGCAGCTTTAAAATTATTCTTGCCCACAAAACTTTTTCCCACATTCATAAGAGCTGTCATCAGATGAACCCTATCGTCGCTGTTTTTGAAAAATTTTGTTAGGTTAGAGGAAATTTTTAAGGAAGAATCGTAATCTTTTCTCGCCAGATAGGTTTCGCTCAGGCTCTGCAAAACGATCGGATCATCGGGCGTTTTTTTCAATGACTGGAAAAGATAATAATAGGAGGAATCATATTTGTTCAGGCGACAATATATTGATCCCAAAGGTTCATTCTGATCCCATGTTATATTGTTTGCCCTTGCATATTGCAGACTTTTTTGATAACAGTCGAGCGCACCTTCATAATCTCCTGCTGCTTTAAACAGATTTCCGAAATTATTATACGAAACCAGGACACAAAGGTTATCATTCAATTTGGTTCTGATCATCAAACTCTTCTGGCAATATTCAAACCCTTTTATATAATTGCCCATGGCTGTATAGAGTACACACTGAAATGCACATAACTTTCCTTTGCCTTCTTCATCACCTGTTTCATCAAAATAAACGGTTACTTTGTCATAGTCCCTTTCGGCATTTGTATTTTCATTTTTTAGATAATGAATGGACCCCAGGTAGAGGTAACCGTACCCAAGGGTTTTTGCGCTATGATTTTTATCAGACATGCTAATGCATTCAAGTATATCCTTTTCAGCTTGGGGGTAATTTCTTCGGTAATATTCACTTATGCCCAGATTCAGTTTTGCCATCGCCAGGCCGTAGCCATCGCTGGTATTTTTGGATAACAGAAATGACTGATTGGCGTAGAAAAAAATGGAATCAGGGTTGGGGCGTGGAGACCACCAGTATTGTTCACTCAGGGAGTTCAAACAATCGATTCTGAGATTGCCAACTGTGTGTGGCAATTCAGTTAACAGCGCGTCAATCGCTTTGCGATTTGGATGTTGTGCGAAAGATGGCTGGGAAATCAGGGTAAATCCAAGAAAAATAATACAAATTCTCGTTAAAAGGAATGGGGTCCTTTTATTATGAGTAAACGGTTCAAAATGACTGATGAGGGTCATATTGTTGTTTGTTAAGCGAAAGTAGCTTTTATTATACCAGTGATTCTCGAATTATTTTTTATAAAGTATTTGAATTCATGGTTTCAATCAAGGAGTATTTAGCGGTTGCCGCCCCTGGCTGGTAGTTTACAGAACTAAAATAATTTGGCTGCTTTATTATTCCATTTGGATAAAACTCCGGGACATTTGGCTTCGCATTGTAGCCAACCTCACTTTGTAAAATGACGCCATCAATCATGTGCTCGAAAAAAAAATCGGCGGCCTGACGACAAACGGGAAACAGTGATCATTTTGGTCACAGAAAAAGAGAT
>DATHGW010000616.1:0-2392 GCA_035317445.1 Puia sp. | reverse complement strand
TTGAGATTTATGAAGCAGTTGCAGGCTAAGTATTTGACTAAGAAATAAGGGTCCTTAAGCTTTGTTACTGTTTAGAGAATAGCATTGAAAGGGATTAGTTTTTCCATTTGTAATTTTCCTAATAGACCCTCTGCATATTTGTTGGCGTACTTTTCTTTTTCATTTTTCGGAATCTTTAAATACAAATCAAAACGTTTATCCCAGCCTTCATTGTCTTTATCTCGCATTTCTACAGCCTCAAGATATTGTACATAATGGCCAAATTCGTGCAGCAGGGTTCTGTATAATTGAGTATTTCGAACGTTTTCTATTTCGAATGAAGAAATAAACTCCTTTTTATTTTCAATGAATTGATGTCCGTCTTTCTTAAGGCGTTCAAATTCTTTTTGATCATCGGGCGACTGACTTTTGTTCCAGGATAACTTTTTGCGATAGTCAACAGCTTCAATAATTATTGCCGGGTAGTAATCCTTTTCAAATCCATAAGAATAAATTAATCTTCCCCAAACAGGTGAGAGAATTGCTTCTTTCTTTTTAGGTTGCCTTAGTACAATCAATCTTAAAGAACCGTAATCAGAAGGAGGGATATTTTCAATTATCCTTTCAATGTCCATAATTGAACATGCATGATTACATGATTGACGTGTTGCTTCATTATAAAAAGGAAAGCATGCCCATTTATTAGCCTTTCAACTTTTTCATATGAGCCAAGACGCTCATAAAAATCCTTCGACACGACACACGGACTCGGTATGGTTAGTTTATTATTGCTCCCATGACCTTGCTTAGCCGTTCCGATATTTCTATTGCGCCTCGTGGGATTGTACATCATTCAACCGGATTAATATTGATGATAGGTGAAATTTAAAGGAATTATTTTATCGCCTTTACCACAATATAAGGAGAAAGTGCCTTACTATCAACAGGTACAATTTTAGTCGCAATCTTACCGGCCAGCCATAATATTTTGATAAATGCTTTTGTAAGACTCGTTTGCTGCTCTCGATTCTCAAGCCAGATGGAGAATTTTCCGTAGTACCGTGCATCCACATTTTTCAAGCCTAATTCTTTGCAATAAGAAGCCAAAAGCTGCGGGTTCATGCTGCTGATATTGTGCTTCTCGTAGTTGCTCATATCATATTTACGCTGCACCCAGCCATTTACACCAGTAAAATTAGGAAGCGTGATAAACAAAGTACCGCCTGGTTTCACGAACGTAAGATGCCGCGCTATGATATCTTTGGTATCATTAAAATGTTCAATTAGCCCGCAGGAAAGCACCAAATCAAATTGTTCTTTGGGCTCGTATTTGAAAAGGTCACCTTCAATAACAGCTATATCATTTTCAGTCAGGTCATTGGCATTCAGCACCTCTTTCAATACTTTTTGATGTACATAAAAGTCGAACAGTGTAGTTTTGAGGCCGAAATACTTTTTCAGGAAAATAGCATAATACCCCGGGAAGCCGCCTAATTCGATGGCGGTGCTAACCTTGTTCTCGTCAACTATTTGTTTTAGTAGTTTATGAAAAGTGTGATTGGCAGGCACAGCAAATGCCAAATCTTTTTTTGATTCCCAGTAATTTGCCCAAAATGCCTTGTCGGTAAGTTCGTTGCCCATTAAGGATGCAAAGAAAAGATTTTAAATGTAGAGACGCAATGCTTTGCGTCTCTACGGGCCAATTATTTCAATTGCTTCATAATCTCTTCAATGGCCCTGTCAAGTTGTGGATCCTTATTTTCGAGACGGTCAGTAAACCCGGTTTTAACATAAATATCCGGAACGACACCGGTTTTTTCGATGTCTTTCCCATCCAAAGTAAAGCATCCCCATGCAGGTATACGGTAGAATGAGCCATCCACCAAGCCTTTTCCACTGGTAAATATGATCCAGCGATAGGTTTCAGTACCGATGATCTTGCCCAGACCTAATTGTTTAAATCCGGTTGCGGTCATTTCGCCATCGCTTAATGTTTGTTCATTTACCAGCAATATAATAGGTTTTGCCGATGGCGAAAAATTAGGCTGCTGTGTTTTTTGGCCACCGCGGTATTGCCATTGCAGGTAAGGGCGCTGCGATAAAAACTGTAACACGGGATCATGTACGTTGCCCCCGGTATTGTAACGCAGGTCGAGTATAAGCGCATCTTTTTTGTAGGCCTCGTCAACCATGTTTTCCATAAAGGTTTCCAGCGAGCCGAGGCCCATATCCTTCATATAGGCATAAGCGATGCGGTTGTTGCTTTTAGTGGCAACTGCTTTGCGGTTGTTATCAATCCAATCGTCATACAGGTTGCCAGAAAAGGTACCGCTGGCTTCAGGGTGCACCTTCACCGCTACATCTTTGCCATCGCGGCTAAAGGTCAATTGCAGTTCTTTGTCCAGTGATGGTT
>DATHGW010000615.1:0-3503 GCA_035317445.1 Puia sp. | reverse complement strand
CTCGAGGCACATAACGGAACCACAACCGCCTTTTTCGTCCATGATGCAGGCATCCAATGTCACATGACCATCCCTGTCCGGGTATCCCGAATAGCCTACTGTATGGTTGTTTGGATCCGCCTCAGGAATTTTCACGCCCGCTTCCACCGCATCGAGCGCCATTCCCCCTGCACCCAGTATTTTCCAGGCCTCTGCGTTGGCAGCTTTTCCAAAATCCCAGGTGGACAGCACAATGGGGTTTCCTGTCAACCTGCCTGCGCCGGAGACCGATGCATTGGCCATCGATTTTTTACCCAACATCAATGCCAGGGAACTGACTACAGAGGATTGCAAAAATTTACGCCGGTCAAACATATAAAACAAATTTTAGGTAGATCGAATGTAGCGCTTTTGAAAACGTACCGGAAACAATTATGCGAAGGAAATGCTTACATTTAAATCCTGAAAATAATTATTATGAGATTTTTCTTCGGCATTCTGCTTGGCCTTCAGACTTTCAGCTCATTCGGCCAGGGCACGGCGCAGGACAGCGCCTGGGTAATTGAAAATTACTATAAAATTGAGCAGTACATCAGCATGCGGGATGGCGTTCGGCTGTTCACGTCCATCTACATACCCAGGGACAGTACGGAAAAACATCCGATCCTGATATCGCGTACGCCATACGGTTGCGCACCTTATGGGCCTCAGCTCTTTAACCCTGCTTGCTGGAACAGCTACCTACGATATTATCTGAGGGAAGGATATATCATGGTCAAACAGGATGTACGTGGCCGATGGATGAGTGAAGGCGAGTTTGAAGACGTGCGGCCATTTATCAAAGACAAAAAATCGAGTAAAGACATCGACGAATCCAGTGACACTTATGATGCCATCGACTGGCTGGTAAAAAATCTTCCGGGGAACAATGGCCGCGTGGGCGTATTTGGAATTTCCTACCCGGGGTTTTATTCGACCATGGCGGCCGCAAGCGCGCATCCTGCACTCAAAGCAGTAAGCCCACAAGCCCCGGTGACGGATTGGTTCAGGGGGGATGATTTTCATCACAACGGTGCATTTTTTGAAATGGATGGATGGTCCTTTTACTCGGGCTTCGGCAGACCCCGCCCCAAACCCACGACAGCGGAAGTTGCGCCTTTTGATTATTATACCAAGGACAACTATAAATTCTACCTGGAAACGGGGGCTTTGAAAAACCTGATGAAATTGTCTGGCGACAGCATCGCTTTCTGGAAGGAGCTGTATGCACATCCTAACGAGGACGCCTGGTGGAAAGCAAGGAATGCGCGGGTAGCCATGTACGATATAAAGCCGGCGATCCTGGTCGTGGGCGGACTTTATGATGCGGAAGATTGTTATGGGGCCTGGAACCTGTTCAAAGCGATCAAACAACAGAGTCCGCAAACCAACAGCCGCCTGGTCATGGGTCCATGGTTTCATGGACAATGGTCCGGCAATGACGGAACACGCGTGGGTAACGTGGATTTCGGAAGCAATACCTCCTTCTGGTACCAAAACAATATCGAATTGCCTTTCTTCAATTATTATTTAAAGGGAAGAGGTACCCCGCCCAATACAGCAGTCGCGACAATATTTTTCAGCGGTGAGGATCAATGGAGAAAATTTGATGTGTGGCCGCCTGCCCAAAAACAAGACCGTTCGATCTATTTCCAGGCCGATGGGAGCCTTTCCGGGGATAAGCCATTGACCAAAAACAGCTTTAGTGAATATATAAGTGATCCCGCACACCCCGTGCCATACACGGAGGACGTGCACTTCAACCGTACCAGGAATTACATGACCGATGACCAGCGCTTTGCTTCCCGCCGGCCCGATGTGCTGAGTTTCAGGGGGCCGGTGCTAACTGAAGACCTGACCCTTTCGGGACCGGTGATTGCGGACCTGAGGGTTAGCATCAGTGCGACAGACGCCGACTTCGTGGTTAAATTGATCGATGTGTTCCCGGATACACTTTCCTACAATAACGTGGACATTTATGCTGAAAAGGATCCTGAAGTGAGATACCCCATGGGCGGATATGAAATGCTTGTTCATGCGGAGATCATGCGTGGAAAATACAGGAACAGCTATGAAAAACCCGAACCTTTCAAACCGGGTAAAATTGAAACAGTGCATTTCGCCATCCCCGATATTGCACATACATTCAAAAAGGGCCACCGCCTGATGATACAGGTGCAAAGCAGCTGGTTTCCACTTGCTGACAGGAACCCCCAAAAATTCACCAATATTTATGAATGCGACGACAAGGATTTTCAAAAAGCCGTAATCCGGGTATATCATGACAATGACCATGCATCCGGAATCGTATTGCCAGTACTAAAATGAACATGTTCTAAAGTTATATGACAACAAAACAACTGTTTATTGCATGGCTTTTTATATGGCCACTTTCAACTCCGGCTCAAACCAGGTCGGAAGATTCTGCCTTTATTGTAACTCACTACAGCAAGATGGAACGCATGATCCCGATGCGGGACGGAGTGCGGTTATTTACGGCCATTTATGCGCCAAAGAATTCCGATGTCAAATATCCGTTTCTCATGGAACGCACGCCCTATTCCTGCGCTCCTTATGGTGAAAAAAATTTCAGCTGGTGGTCACTGGGTCCGAATCGTTTTCTCGTAAGAGAGCAATATATTTTTGTTTACCAGGATGTGCGCGGGAGGCACAAAAGCGAAGGGCATTTTGAAGAAATGACCCCGGCACGAGACGGGAAGAAGCAAAACGCCGGCACCGATGAAAGTACAGATACCTATGATACCATCGAGTGGCTCTTAAAGAATATCGGCAACAACAATGGACGTGTAGGCATTTATGGAATTTCATACCCTGGTTTTTATGCCTCAGCTTCATTGCCCTTGGCCCATCCGGCAATCCGGGCAGTGTCACCACAGGCGCCGGTTACAGACGAATTTATTGGAGACGATGCCTATCACAACGGTGCATTTTTCCTGCTCGATAATTTTGATTTCACCAATAACTTCGAAGGAACAAAGATCGACTCGGGCGCCAGGTACAAGGAGCTATTTCCCAACCAACATCCCGACGCTTACCAGTTTTTCCTGAACCTCGGTCCGATAAAAAACAGCAATGGGCCTTCCTTTTTTAACAAGCGATCAAAAATCTGGAGCGAATACCTGGAACACGATACCTATGATGCCTATTGGAAAGCACGCAATATCAGGACGCATCTCAGAAACATCCTTCCTGCTGTTCTGGTTGTAGGCGGATGGTTTGATGCGGAAGATATGTTTGGCGCCCTGCGCACTTACGAAGCCATCGAGCAACAAAGTCCGAACAACCAGAACCGGATCATCATGGGACCCTGGACGCATGGGGCCTGGTCGGCCCGGCAATGGGATCATTTTGGCAGCCATAATTTCAAAGAAAACGTAAACAAATATTATAAAGAGGTTGAAACGAATTTCTTCAATTTTTATCTCAAAGATCAGGGCAGTTTTACCCAGGCCGAAGCGACCGTT
>DATHGW010000614.1:0-2159 GCA_035317445.1 Puia sp. | reverse complement strand
TATTCGTGCCACCAACCGGAGCCTCCAGCATGGCGAGCGGTCCGCCAAAACCGCCAAAGCCGGGCGCATCTTCTGCCAGCGCAAAATGGGTTGCCATAGGATGAAGACCTATTAAAACAGTATTGGGTTTTAATTTAAGCGTTTCTGAAATTCTATAAGAACCTTGTGGTACATAAATCACCTGGTGTTGATTGATCGCCTGCTGGATCGCCTTGGTATCGTCGGTCAAACCGTCGCCGACCGCTCCGGCTGTTTTCAGATTTACCCATTCGCTCATGGCTGGAAGCTCAGGAATATCGCTTTCAGCAACCGGCGGCATATTACGTAAGGGAACCGCTTCATAAATCATTTTGAAGGTTGCTTCCTGATCCACATCCTCCATCTGAAGTCCGTATACCAGGCGCTGTACGGTAAATATCTCAGCGGGCGCTTTTATCGTGCTGTCATATTTCGGGAATTTGAGCAAGGCAGGAACTTTCCGGCAAACCAGGTTGCGGATATTCAGTTGCATGTTGGCGTTGCCCTCATTACTCAGTTTGATGGCGGGCCCGGTTATGTTGTCAAACACGCAGTCCTGCATCATGATCTTTTCCCAGTAATTCGAGTCCACCTGTAGTACAGAAGGCGAATGCTTAACCTGCATCCTGACGATGGTAAATCCGGCCTGCTGTGTTTTGATCGCCATTTTCCTTTGTCCTTCAAAATAAGTATCCAGCATCATGATCTGCCATCCGGGAGAAGCCTTTGTAGTATAGATTCCGTAGTCACCGCCGAAAAACCGAACATCCTCGATCATATTGCCGACATCAAAGAGTCCGGCTTTTGCTGTTCCTATATCAATATTGCAGTGCGCAATAAAACTGTGCTGCGCAAAATGGGTTCTCAGCGCAACAGCAGCGGGGTTTCCATCCTCCATCTTAATATCAATATTGGATAAGGCACTGTAAAAAGTGCCTGCTCCTGCATCATGCACCGTACCACTGGAGTCCGTCATACTGCTGGTGAACCAAAACATATAAGCAGCCCGGCCTTTGTCTTTGGAATTCTCCAGTTGAAATCCGGGAGAATTTTTCTTTAGCACGATAACAGGCCGGTGTTTTCCATAACCGATCAAACGGATGGCGGCAGGCACATAGATGGTCTTTGATATTGCATAGATGCCTTCCGGGATAAACAAGATGCCAAAATTTTTATCCTTCTTTAACTGATTGATCGCTGATTGCAATTGATCAGATACATCCGTCTTGCCATCGGTTTGAATATTAAAATTAGCCGGTGTGAAATAGATCCCGGCGGTATCTTCTATTTTCTGGGTATAAATTGATTTGCCCGGTTTGAATTGGGCAAGAACTTGTGCAAAGCACGCTTTCAACAAACAAATCGTCAACAACACTTTTCTGATGTTTACCATGAATGTGGGATTGTTCATTCCAAAGATACCTGAGCTATCTCAATGGGGATTTGTATAAATCATAAAATCCAGGATGTTCCTATTTCACGTAAACTGTTTTAATATTCACCAGCTCCTTAAATCCATAAACCCCCAGTTCACGTCCATAGCCCGATTCCTTAATGCCCCCAAAGGGCAAACTGGCATCGGACTTGACAGAAGAATTCACAAAACAAGCGCCGGCCTGCAACCGCGTTGCTGCAATGCGTTCTCCGCGTGCCACATCTTTTGTAAATACTGCCGCCCCTAATCCAAATTCAGAATCATTGGCAATGGCTATCGCATCTTCTTCATCTTTTGCGATGATGACGGCCGCGGCCGGACCAAACAATTCCTCATCATAAGCCGGCATTCCTTTTTTTACATTGGTCAGGATCGTGGGCGGGTATAGGGCGTTATTGCCAGGAGGGATTGTTCCACCCAAAATACAGGTTGCTCCTTTTTTTATGCTGTCCTGGACCTGCCTGTGCAATTCATCACGCAGGTCAGCGCGTGCCTGTGGACCGATATCTGATTTCGGGTCAAGCGGATCACCCATGACTTTGGCTGCCATTTTTCTGGTCAGCAGTTCAATAAATTGTTTCGCCACGGGTTCAACCACGATCAGCCGTTTGGCGGAGATGCAGCTCTGTCCGCTGTTGATGAGCCTGCTGTTCGTGCAGGTTTCGGCTGCCCATTCGATGTCGGCATCTTCCAGCACGATATAAGG
>DATHGW010000613.1:0-4537 GCA_035317445.1 Puia sp. | reverse complement strand
CGATATTGAGGATATTGAAAGCGATCAAATGACCCTTGCCGGCTTCGCCCAACAGGTTCTCTACAGGAACTTTGCAGTCCTGGAAATACAACATCACCGTGGAGGAACCTTTGATGCCCATCTTATGTTCTTCAGGCCCCTGGGTGAAACCCTCAAATCCTCTTTCCACGATAAAGGCCGAGAATTTTTCTCCATCGATTTTTGCAAAGACAGTATACACATCCGCGAAGCCGCCGTTGGTGATCCAGCATTTTTGTCCGTTGAGCAGCCAGTATTTTCCATCCTTGCTTAACACCGCGCTGGTTTTAGCCCCCAAAGCATCACTGCCACTATTGGGCTCTGTTAGTCCGTACGATCCCTTCCATTCGCCGCTGGCCAGTTTGGGGATATATTTTTTTTTCTGTGCGTCGGTGCCAAAATACAGAATGGGTAATGTGCCGATGCCCGTATGCGCCGATACCGCCACCGAAAAAGATGCGCCTCCGCCCAGCGCCTCGTTCACTAAGGTCGACGTAATGAAATCTTTTCCCAGGCCACCTAGGTCCTCAGGTACTGAGGTTCCCAGCAATCCCAGTTCACCGGCTTTCTGAACCAGTGAGGGCATCAGGCCGGGTTCCAGTTTGTCGATGCGATCCTGGATGGGCAACACTTCTGTTTCCAAAAAAGAAGCACACATGTCTTTTACCATCTGCTGTTCTTCATTGTAATTTTCCGGGATGAATGTCTCGAAGGGAGCGCTCTGTTTAATCAACCATTCGCCTCCTTTGGGGATGGTTTTCTGTTCAGTGGCTGTGCTCATGACAATTATTTTTTAGGATGAATGAAATCTATGTCAGGTTGCTGTAGACGATTTGAAGCACTTCTTTACAAACATCGATTCGGTCTGCTGCGACGCCGGTCAGGGCCTCATTCAATGTTTCTTCTGCCATGCCCATGGTCTGTTCCTGCAGTTTTTGCCCGAACCTGGTCAGGTAAATCAGGTTAATACGACGGTCACTTTCCGAAGCCACCCTTTTCACCAGCTGCAATTTTTCCAGGTTGTCTACCAGCCGGGTGATGCTCGGTTTGTCCCTGAAAGTCGCATTGCACAATTCCTGCTGGCTCTTGCCATCTTCTTTCCACAAATGATATAACACGCTCCACTGTTCAATGGTTAAGTTCAGACCGGCCAGATTAAATTTTCTTTGCAGACGACGAGCAATCGCGGTCGATGCCTTGCCGGTGATAAAACTGTACAATTCTCCTTTCTTAAATTGGTTGTTTGGCATATAGTTAGTTAAACAACTAACCAAACCTAAAGCTTTTTTCCCTGATTTGCAAGTTTTGGAAAGAAAAAATTTCAAGGTCTTAGGCCCTGACCGACCTTGAAACTTAATCATTAGTTTTATACCGATAAGCCCATGCAGTCCTTTTTCATCAACTACAAAGCATCCAGAATTCACTACCAAAAAGCGGGGAGGGGCGCTCGTGTATTATTCTGCTTTCACGGTTACGGCGAATCCGTTGAATCCTTTGCTTTTCTTCAGGATTCCTTGGAAACCCTTTTTACCATTCTGGCCATCGACATGCCGTTTCACGGTCAGACGGAATGGAAGGAAGGATTGCAGTTTGAGCCAGCAACCCTTGTGGGGATCATGGAACAGATCTGCCTGGAACAATCGGTACCCCCCGCAAAGATCCAGGTACTGGGTTATAGCATGGGTGGAAGGATTGCCCTTTCTCTATTAGAGCTCATCCCGGAAAAAATGGAAAGATTACTCCTGATTGCGCCGGATGGTTTGGATAACAGCAGATGGTATAACGTGGCCACGCAATACAACGTGGGCAACAAACTCTTCAAATATACTATGCAGCACCCGGGATGGTTCCTCGGGTTGATGAGGATCGCCCACGGATTCAGACTCGTGAACCAGAGCATTCACAAATTCGCCATATCCCACATCAGTGACAGACAAGTGAGGACCGATTTATACCGGCGATGGACCACCATGCGGCATTTTCATCCCGCTGTTAAGACCATCAGGAGCCAGATCGCTTCACGGAAGATACCCGTGGAATTACTGTACGGCCGTTACGACCGCATGATCCGCCATGAAACGGGTGCAGCATTCATCAAAGGCATTGAACCTACTTGTCAGCTCACCATCCTGCCTTCGGGCCACCAGTTATTGCAGCCCAAAAACCTGGATCTAATTATTTCCCTTTTGTAAGATCAACTTGACTTATTTTTATCGCTACCCGGATGCTTATTTTCTTTTATATAACCCTGATGGTCTTGTTTGCGTATGGGATCCTGATCGAATACTACAGAAGATCCTGGAACAAGATGCCGTATTTTGATCTGAATATGCCTCGCACACAGAATAAACAGGCCATCGTTACTGTCATTATTCCGGCCAGGAACGAAGAAAAAAATATCGGAAAATGTCTTCAATCACTTTTGCAACAGACGTACCCGAAGGAACTGATGGAGATCATCGTGGTCAACGACCACTCTACAGATCAAACTGAAGTGGTCGTTAAGGCTTTTGTGCAGCCTTATATCAGGTTGATTAACCTGGCAGAACATATGAACGGCAAGCCGATCAATTCCTATAAAAAAAAGGCCCTGGAAACTGCCATCGCTGCTTCCGCGGGAGAATGGATCATGACAACAGATGCGGACTGCGAACTGCCGCCCGACTGGGTATCCTGTATGATGGCTATGCAACAATGGCAACAGGCCGCGTTCATAGCTGCTCCGGTCAGGATTGCTGACCGGGGTTCATTATTGCCCGTTTTTCAATCGCTCGACTTCATCAGCCTGCAGGGCATCACCGGCGCTGCAGTATATAAGAAAATACACTCCATGTGCAATGGCGCAAACCTGGGGTACGAAAAAAAAGCATTCCAGGAAGTAGGTGGGTTTAAAGGAATTGACCATATTGCCTCGGGCGATGACATGTTGCTGATGCATAAGATCAGCAAAAAATATCCGGACAGGATATTTTTTCTCAAGAGCCGGAAAGCTATCGTCGGCACTGAACCCATGCGCGATTGGAAGACATTCATCAACCAGCGTATCCGCTGGGCCAGCAAATCCACCGACTATGAAGATGGCAGCATTACCCAAAGCCTGCTCCTGGTTTATTTCCTGAATCTTTTTTTACTCATCACGCTCGTAGCAACCATCTGGGACAGGAAAAATCTGCTTTTCTTTTTTATCCTGGTCGTTGTCAAAACCATACTCGAATTTCGTTTTGTACATACCATTGCCCGTTTTTTTAACCAGCAACGGCTGATGAAATATTTTTTCTTTCTTCAGCCTCTGCATATTTTTTATACTGTTGTGGCCGGCAGCTTTGGAAAATGGGGCAGCTATGATTGGAAGGGCCGGAAAATAAAATGATGATGTCATGACGACACCCCTGCCACACATGCGAAGAAATGCCTGGCAACGCCTGAAAAAAAACAAGGGCGCTTTGTTCGGATTGGTGGTAATCACCGGGTCTGTTATCATGGCCATCATCGCGTACCTTATCGCACCCGATCATTCACCCTATGCCAACCGCATGATGGTCGAGATCGGTGGCCGTAAACCCGGATTTACACAGCAATTCCTCCTGTTAAAAAAAGAAAGGAAGACGGACAATCCTTCCTGGGCAAGTCGTTTGCTCTTCGGCGCCGAAGATGCCTATGATTATATTCCGATCAATGGATATGAACAAAAAAGTGACAGTCTATGGGTAAAAAAATTCGTGGATGAAGGCATAGAAGAACGCATCGGGTATCCCTTATCAAAACTACGGGTCAATGATTCGAACGGCGACCATCTGTACCCGGTCGAAACAAAAAGATTCTGGCTGGGGACTGATAAATACGGGCGGGATATATTGAGCCGCCTGCTGATCGGTGTTCGGGTAAGCCTGGGCGTTGGATTGATCACCGTGATCATTTCGCTGACCATCGGCGTGTTGCTGGGGGCATTAGCCGGTTATTTTGGGGGATGGATTGATGACCTGGTCATGTGGTTCATCAATATCCTTTGGAGCATCCCGACGCTCCTGCTGGTATTTGCGCTGACCCTGGTACTGGGCAAGGGATTCTGGCAGGTATTTATTGCCATCGGGTTAAGCATGTGGGTCAACGTCGCGAGGATCATTCGCGGCCAGATCCTGGCCGCCAGGGAAATGGAGTATGTAGAAGCAGCCCGGGCATTGGGATTTTCATCATTCCGGATTATTTTCCGGCATATACTGCCCAATGTGATGGGTCCTGTACTGGTTGTCGCGGCTTCCAATTTCGCCTCCGCCATTGTCATCGAAGCCGGATTGAGTTTCCTTGGAATTGGCGTACAGCCACCCCAGCCAAGCTGGGGACTCATGATCAAAGAGAATTACAATTTCATTATAACCCACAATCCCATGCTGGCGCTCGCGCCCGGATTGGCGATCATGCTGCTGGTTCTTGCCTTTAATTTGCTGGGCAATGGATTGAGGGATGCGTTGGATGTGAGGGGGTGAGCGGAGCCACCTATTTTCTACTTTCTATTCTCTAT
>DATHGW010000612.1:0-3357 GCA_035317445.1 Puia sp. | reverse complement strand
TGGAATGGGTAATATTTTCAATAGAATCGCTTTGCCCGTGTGCAAAATCGTACATCGGGTAAATACACCAGGCATCACCTGTGCGATGATGATGCGTGTGTTTTATCCGGTACATAACCGGGTCGCGGAGTTGCATGTTGGGCGAAGTCATGTCTACCTTTGCGCGCAGAACCCGTTCTCCATCCTGATATTTTCCTGCACGCATGGCTGCGAATAGCTGCAGGTTTTCTTTCACAGGCCGGTTTCTGTATGGACTCTCTTTACCTGGCTCTGTAGGTGCTCCTTTTTGCGCAGCGATCTCCTCACTTGAACTATCGTCCACATAAGCCAATCCCTTTTCAATGAGCCTGATCGCGTATCCGTACAGCATCTCAAAGTAATCTGAAGCGTATAATTCTTTGGCCCAGTCAAAGCCCAACCATTTGATATCTTCTTTGATGCTGTCAACATATTCGGTTTCCTCTGTTACCGGATTGGTATCGTCAAAACGCAGATTGGTTTTACCGCCATATTTTAATGCAAGGCCGAAATTCAGGCAAATGGATTTGGCATGCCCGATATGCAGGTATCCATTGGGTTCAGGAGGAAATCGCGTCAGGATGGATGTGTATTTACCGCTTGCTAAATCCTCCTCAACGATCTCCTCCAAAAAATTCAATGATTTTTCTTCTTCCTTTTTGATCTCTGTCATGGTAATCAATTCCTTTGTGGATGCAAATTTACGCCTTGTCTGGGAGGTGACCAAGCAGTGGGTGTCTCAGTTTCCCTTATCTTTTCAAATAACGGTTCTGCAGAATTTTTTCCATGACTTCTTCTTTGATTGAGCGGCTGATCGGCAGCGAGTGTGAGCCGATTTTCACTTCATTGCCTTCGATGCTATCAATTTTTTCGATGGATACAATATACGACTTGTGAATTTTCAAAAACCGGTCCGGGGGAAGATGCTCCTCCACCGACTTGAAAGTAAGGTATGTGATCAGCTTTTTGTCCTTGCTGTGTACCGCCACATAATTTTGCAGGGCTTCCACGAACAACAGGTCATCATATAGCACCTTTACCAGTTTATTATCTGACTTAATAAAAAAATAAGCGGGATCTGTTTTCTCATGTATTGGTTGCCGGGCATTTTCGACGTGCATTTTCGCTTTCATTGCGGCTTTCAGGAACCGGTCAAATGAGAAAGGTTTGACGAGATAATCCACTGCATCCAAGTCAAAACCCTCCACAGCATACTGCGGATAAGCTGTGGTGAATATAACCAGAGGTTGTGTTTTTAGCGTTTTGATGAATTCCAGTCCGGTCAACTTCGGCATCTGAATGTCAAGAAAAACCAGGTCAATTTTTTCCTGCTCCAGCACGGTCATCGCCTTTAGGGGATTGCCGAATTCGCCAGACAAATGAAGAAAGTCCACATCCAGCAGGTATTCCCTCAGTCCCTTCCGGGCAAGCGGTTCGTCGTCTATGATGATACAATTGAGCATGGTAAGCCTTATTCCACCAGCAGTTTTAATTCGACCTTAAAGGTACCATTCGCATCATGAATCTGCAAATCGTGCCGGCCCGGATAAAGCAAGTCGAGCCGCCTGCTCACATTCGCCAGCCCAATGCCTCCTTTTGGTTCGGTGCTTCTTTGCGCATCTTCCTTTGAATTCTCTACGACAAAATAAAAGGTCTCGCCTTTTTTTTGGAGCTCCACGCGGATGAAATTTTTTTTCTCGGTAAAATGTGAAATGTGTTTGAATGCGTTTTCAATGAAGGGGATCAACAGCAAAGGAATTACCCGGAACCCGGCGAAGTTATCAATGTGCAGGTCCACGGCATAATTTGAATCCTTTCGCAGTTGCTGCAAGTGAATATAGTCTTTCAGGTAGGCGATTTCCTTCTCAATCTCTATGGTGTCTGCATTGCATTCATACAGTTGGTAGCGCAGGAGGTCCGAGAATTGAAGCAGGGTTTCCCTTGCAACAGCGTTTTGCTTGTCAATAAGGAAATACACTGAATTCAATGAATTGAACAAAAAATGCGGATTGATCTGTGATTTAAGAAATTTCAATTCTGTTTCGGCCTTCTCTTTCGAAATTTCCGCCAATCTTTTCTGCGATTGTACATAGTCCGTCACCAGCTTCATGGCTGCTGCCGTGCTGGCCAGCAGGAAAAGGGGAATGATGTTGTCATAGACTCTTTCCCTGAAATCAGAAAAAACATCCAGTCCGTGAAAAAAGGGCGACAACAATTGTTCGTTGATATAAATTTTCAGGATGCCTATGCCGAACACCGACAGTCCATAAACAACAGCAAATAGCAGGTATTTTTTTGGGTACAGCAGTCCCGGAATGAGGAGGTAATTGGTCAGGTATACCAACAAAGCCAGAGAGAGGATCTTAACAGCCGTGATCCTGACTGCCACGACATGATTGGGAAAATCGCTCACCCTGAAATAGTACCATCCGGCAAATAAAATTGACCATGCCAGCAAATGGAATCCGACGGATCTTGTAAATGACATGCCCTCCTTCATGGTGCAAAATAAATGTGCAAATGTTGTTTTGCTTTTTGTGTTACATCAAATGTACAGTTCTCTTGATGAAAAGTGAGAGGTGGAGGCGTCTATCGCGTATTAGCCCTTTCCCCGAAAATCAGGCTGCCGATCCTGACCATATTGCTGCCTTCGCGAATCGCGAGCAGGTAATCGCTGCTCATGCCCATAGAAAGAACGGGGTTAGGTACAAAGTGCCCGGCATACTGGTCAAACAATGTTTTCAATAATCTAAATTCGCTGGCCACCTCGTCTTCATCGGTCGTAAAAGAAGCCATCCCCATTAATCCGGCCAGTCGAACATGATGCAATGGGTCTTCGCACAGTTGGGTGAACAAATGCCCAAGTTCAATTTCATCCAATCCAAATTTGGTTTCCTCGTTCGCAATATGAACCTGAAGAAGACAATCAACCATCCTTGCATTTTTTTCCGCCTGCCTGTTGATTTCTTTGAGTAGTTTTAAGCTGTCAACTGATTGGATCATATAAATAAAGGAGGCAATGAATTTCACTTTGTTCGACTGCAGATGACCGATAAAATGCCATCGGATGTCTTTCGGGAGGCTGGCCTGTTTGTCGACCAGTTCCTGTACATAGTTCTCGCCAAAATCCCGTTGACCAAGATCATACAAGTCCTTAATTTCCCCAACTGTTTTAGTTTTGGAAACAGCGACCAGTGCGACCTGTTGTGATTGCAGATCAGTGCTGATCTTTTTGAATAGTCCGGTGTTCATGATATAACATTTTCAAATATCGCCCATTTGTTTACAAAATAAACGTGCACAAAATCAAACGGCAATTTTCTTCCAGGATAAATCCTG
>DATHGW010000611.1:0-5065 GCA_035317445.1 Puia sp. | reverse complement strand
TGATTAGTCTTTTTTAGCGTTTCTAAAAGGCATACCCAGTTCTTTCAACAGCTCATATGCTTCTTCGTTTGTTTGAGCCGTTGTCACAAACGTGATGTCCAGTCCTGTTATCTTGTTCACCTTATCAATATCCACTTCAGGAAAAATGATCTGTTCTGTCACCCCCATGGTATAGTTACCGCGGCCATCAAAAGATTTTTCATTTACTCCCTTGAAATCGCGCACGCGGGGAAGGGCAGAAGAAACCAGGCGGTCCAGGAACTCATACATTTTTCCGCCGCGCAGCGTTACACGTGCCCCGATGGGAATGCCCTTGCGCAGTTTAAAGTTTGAAATGTCTTTCTTTGACATGGTGGATACTGCGCGCTGACCCGTGATCAACGTCAGCTCTTCAACAGAGGTTTCCACCAGTTTCTTGTCCGATACCGCTCCGTTGACGCCGCGGTTCAGGCATATCTTTTCCAGTTTTGGCGCCTGCATTACGCTCTTGTAGCCAAATTTTTTCATCAGCGCCGGTACAACTTCTTTTTTGTACTTGTCGGCCAGACGTGGAGTATATTTTACGGTACTCATCATTTAATTACCTCCCCTGATTTTTTTGATACGCGAATTAATTTGCCGTTTTCCCGGGTGCGCTTCACTTTGGTGGCGGCGCCTTCTTTGGCATCCCATAACAGGACGTTGGAAATATGGATGGGTGCTTCAATTTTTACAATACCACCCTTGGTGTTTTGCGCCGAAGGTTTGGTATGCTTGGTAACAATATTTGCACCTTCTACCAGTACTTTAGATTTATCCGGAAATACCTCCAGCACCTTGCGCGGTTTTTTTGGATCCTTGTCGTCACCAGCGATCACCACGACATTGTCGCCTTTTTTAATATTGAACTTAGGTCTGAATCTGTTGCTCATGTTGTATGCTTAGCGCGCCACGCACGGGGCGGAACGCAATTTAAAATCTCATTCTATAGTACTTCCGGCGCCAGGGAAATAATCTTCATGTATCCTTTGTCGCGCAACTCCCTCGCAACAGGTCCGAAAATACGTGTGCCACGGGGTTCGTCAGACTGGTTCAGCAGTACAACCGCGTTGTCGTCAAAACGGATATAGGAACCATCTTTCCGGCGCAATTTATTCTTCGTCCGAACAATAACAGCCTTGGCCACCGTACCCTTCTTGATGCCACCCGAAGGCAGGGCATCCTTGACGGTCACCACGATCTTGTCACCGATCCTCGCATAGTCCTGACCGCTATTCCCCAACACGCGAATGCACAATACTTCTTTGGCCCCGCTGTTATCAGCTACATTTAATCTGCTTTCCTGCTGAATCATGTTATTAGCTTTTACTTTCGTTATTACTTGGCTTTTTCTACGATCTCCACCAGTCTCCAGCGCTTCGTTTTGCTCAGCGGGCGGCTCTCCATGATCTTCACCACATCACCTATGGTGCACTCGTTTTTTTCGTCGTGTGCATGGAACCTGGTCGTCTTTTTTACAAACTTACCATAGATGGGATGCTTCACTTTTCTTTCCACAGCCACCGTGATGGTCTTGTCCATCTTGTTACTGCTGACCACCCCTGTTCTCGTTTTACGCAAATTTCTTTCGGACATTTTTGTTGCTTTTATTTTTACTATCAATTATGCGTTTGCCTTTGTTTTTGCCAAAGCGGTTTTCAAACGAGCCAAGTCCTTTCTCAGGGCACGAATGCTCATGGGATTTTCCAAAGGGGAGATGGCGTGCGCGAACGACAATTTTTTCAGGCGCAGTTCATCTTCCTGGATGCGTGCCTTCAGATCCACTTCATTCAAATCTTTCAGGCTGGCTGCAAAATCAATTTTCTTTGACATGATATCTTGCTTTTGATCTACTAATAATTATATGGCTGCTACGATGCTGTCCACATTATGGCGTACAACAAATTTGGTTTTGATCGGAAGCTTCTGCGCTGCAAGCAGCAGGGCTTCCTTGGCCACTTTTTCAGTAACCCCATCGGCTTCAAACAGAATACGTCCGGGCTCAACCACAGCAGCCCAATACTCTGGATTTCCTTTACCCTTACCCATCCTCACTTCCTGTGGTTTCTTCGTAATAGGTTTGTCGGGGAAAACACGGATCCAGACATTTCCTTCCCTTTTCATGTGACGCGTCAAAGCCTGGCGGGCGGCCTCCAATTGGCGGTTGGTGAGCCAGATGCCTTCCAACGCTTTCAAACCATATGAACCAAAGGAAATAGAGTCTCCTCTTTTGGCTACTTCACGTATGCGTCCTTTCTGTGCCTTCCTGTGCTTCGATCTCTTAGGTTGTAACATCTTGGTATAATTTGAAAATAACTTCTATTAGTTTCTTCTTCCTCCACCGCCTCTTCTGTCACCACCGCCTCCTCCGCCACCCCGGCGTTCTCCACCACCCCTCCTGTCGTCGCGGTGACCCGGTCCGCCATGTTCATCGCGGCCTCTTTCCCTGCGATCGCTCAAATCATTCTTTCCACCAACAAAATTCGGATTCAAATCCCTCTTCTGGAGTACTTCTCCTTTACAGATCCATACCTTGATCCCGATCTTACCGTAAACAGTAAGCGCAAATACATTGGCATAATCAATATCCATGCGAAGGGTATGCAAAGGTGTACGGCCCTGTTTGATCTCTTCCGTACGGGCGATTTCCGCACCGCCCAAACGGCCGGCCACTTTTACTTTGATCCCCTCTGCACCCATGCGCAGTGCAGAAGCGATGGCCATCTTGATGGCACGCTTGTAATTGATACGATTCTCAATCTGCCTGGCGATGGTATCTGCAACAATGTTCGCATCCAGTTCAGGACGACGGATTTCCAGGATGTTGATCTGGACGTCTTCCTTGCCGGTTAATTTTTTCAATTCTTCCTTGATGCGGTCAACTTCACCACCACCCTTACCAATGATGATACCGGGCTTGGATGTGTGGATGGTTACGATCAGCTTATTCAGCGTGCGCTCAATAACGATTTTGGCAATACCACCTTTGTTGATGCGGGCATTCAGGTATGTCCTGATCTTGTGATCCTCGATCAGCTTGGTCGCATAGTCTTTCTTGCTACCGAACCAGTTGGATTCCCAACCCCGGATGATTCCTAATCTCGCACCAATAGGATTTGTTTTTTGACCCATGTTTCTGATTTGAAAAGGTGACCATTTGATATTGCGATCAAATGATCTGTTCAAAAATTTTATTTATTTATTCTGCTTTTTCTTCAACAATGATCGTTACGTGGTTACTGCGTTTGCGTATCCGGTATCCCCTTCCCTGTGGGGCGGGACGCATGCGCTTCAGGGTCCTTGCGCCATCCACAAAAATCGTTTTCACCAGCAAAGCCGCATCTGCAGCGCTCTTGCCTTCATTCTTCTGTTCCCAGTTCTTCACGGCAGACCAGAGCAGTTTGTGCAATGGTGTGGAAGAATGCTGCGGATGATGCTCTAACAACGCCAATGCCTTTTCTACCTGCAACCCGCGGATCTCGTCAGCCAGTAAGCGCATCTTACGGGGCGACGTGGGATAATTTCTCAGTTTAGCTACTGCTTCCATCTTATATTCTATTTATAAACGATAATTACTCGACTACTTTTTTGCTCGAATGTCCTTTAAAGTTCCTGGTCGGTGCAAACTCGCCCAGCTTATGTCCCACCATGAATTCCGTTACATAAACAGGAATAAATTTATTCCCATTATGCACCGCGAAAGTGTGGCCCACGAAATCCGGCGTAATGGTTGAACGGCGGCTCCAGGTTTTGATCACACCTTTCTTGGCCTTGCCTTCATTCACCGACAAGATCTTGTCTTCCAGGTTTGCGTCTACGTAAGGACCTTTTTTAATTGAACGACCCATATGAAATTTTTAAAATGTCTTTTTTATTTGGTGATCTTTTTCCCGTCTTTTCTCTGGATGATCATCTTGTCACTGCCCTTTCTCTTGGTCCTGGTCTTCAATCCTCTTGAATACTGACCATTCCTTGAACGGGGCTGACCACCCGAAGCCTTACCTTCACCACCACCCATCGGATGATCCACTGGATTCATGGCCACTCCGCGATTACGAGGACGGATGCCTCTCCAACGGTTACGGCCCGCCTTACCCATACTCTGCAAACTGTGATCGCTGTTCGACACAACGCCAACGGTTGCAAAACAATTGATCAGCACTTTCCTCAATTCCCCGGAAGGCATTTTCAACACCGCATATTTATCTTCCTTATTGGTCAACTGCGCCGAAGTGCCGGCACTGCGGATCAATTTACCGCCTTGGCCAGGCTGCATCTCTACATTATGAATATTGGTACCCAATGGAATGTTCTTCATTTGAAGCGCATTGCCTACTTCGGGAGCCACATCATTTCCCGACAAAACGGTTCCGCCCACCTGCAGGCCCTGGGGTGCCAGGATATACCTTTTCTCTCCATCCGCATAGCTGAGCAACGCGATGAATGCAGTACGGTTTGGATCATATTCTATGGACAATACCGTTGCCGGGATATTGTTCTTGTTTCTTCTGAAATCGATCACCCGGTAATGTTTCCTGTGACCGCCGCCCATATAGCGCATCGCCCTTCTTCCCTGTGAATTTCTGCCACCGGTAGAAGTCAATTTCTCGGTCAGGCTTTTTTCAGGAACATCTGCTGTTATTTCAGCATATGCGTTGCCGATTCTCCATCTTGTTCCCGCGGTAACCGGTTTATATTTTCTTAGTGCCATGTTATAAAATTCAAAATTTCGGTTATATGTTAGCGTAAAGATCAATGGATTCACCTTCGGCAACGGTAACCATGGCTTTCTTATAAGCCGGTTTGCGACCCGACACAACGCCTGCCTTGGTTGAACGCGTCTTGGCCTTTGCAGGCACAACAGCCGTATGCACCCCGATCACGTTGATGCCGTAAAAGGATTCCACTGCCTTCTTGATCTCAAGTTTATTGGCCTTCCGATTCACACGGAAAGCATACCTTCTCAGCTTTTCCTGCTGGGCGTTTGCTTTTTCTGTCAATATCGGTTTTATCAAAACTTCAGAAAGCTTCATGGCTTAATTTTTAT
>DATHGW010000610.1:0-6214 GCA_035317445.1 Puia sp. | reverse complement strand
AATATAACTTTCGTTGAAGACCCCGGTGTTCCACTCAGGGCTGAAATGTCCGCTCCTGCAATTTTGCCCTGCAAGCCATCCAGCATGCTGATCGGAGAAGCCCTGGTGATCGCTTCGCTGTTGAACGAAGCGGTGGAATATCCAAGTTTTGCCTTACTCTTTGACTGTCCCAGCGCCGTAACTACGACCTCGCTCAACGCGCCCTGCTGCAGGTTGAGACTGATACTCAGATCAGATTGATTTTGCACAAGCACCTCGCTGGGTGAATAAGTTGCAGCGGTGATCAGTAAAGTTTGACCAGGGTTCGCTTTGATCTTGAATGCTCCGTCTACGTCCGCCGCCACAGTGGTTTTTGCCCCCTTAACCCTTACGGTTGCAAAAGATACAGGCTCTCCTTTGGCATTGGTGATCCTGCCCGAAATAAGTGGTGACTGTGCAGATGCATATATTCCAATTACAAGGAAGATCAGGATAATTAGGTTTCGCATGAGCAGTTTTTTAGGTTTTAAAAAAATGTAAGAAGGCAATGAAATAATACAGTTCAATTAATGAATGAGCAGGCTTACAGGGTACCTGGCAATATTAATTTTTCTCGTATGTGCATACTCTTGACAAGCTAAATTGGATAATTGCTGTTTAGGAATAATCGCGAAGTTTCTTAAGAAGGAAAATTGCCAACCGAAGAAGGATTTTTCAACATCGAAGCCTGGGAGCAATATGCAATACGTTAAAATAATTTTGTGATCGATGCGGTTTTTGTTCCAACTTTAAACAGTCTATCAATTCAGTCGTCTATGTAAGGGCTTTAACATCTTTAACACTGCCTTCGAGACGTTTAAATCCGTTCTCAGACAAGTTGGTCTGTTTTGCTGAAGAAATCATTTTAAATTCACACATTAATAAAATATTCCGGGAAAATTTTTTTTTCTAACGGACGACTTCCCGGATTCAAACATGTTGTCCATAGAAGTTTTCTCATGTGACTCGCAGGTGGTTTCTACTACCTGCTTTTTTTTTGGCTGACCCGCTGCTTTGAAATCGCTTTAAGCCCTGGTGCGGGTTTTGCCTGCCTCGGGTTCAAAAAATCATGCTTGGGCGTTATCATTCGCCGTAATGTTGGGCAAGCGCCTAATTTGTTCATTCTACTCATGAATGTTAACCCGCTCGTCTTTTCGAATAACACTAAATATCGCGTCACCCGGCACGTATTGTTCTGGTTGTCCTGGATCCTTTATTTCACGATCTTCATGACCCTCTCCTGGATGGAGAAATTTCCTTTCTGGAAAAGCTTTCTTGCTTCATTGCCGGAGGAGACATTGCCCATGCCCCTCGACATGATCTTTTGTTATTCGATCATTTATTTTCTGATCCCGCGTTACCTGTCCAAAGGGAAATATATCCAGATGGTTCTTTGGTGGCTTTTTTTCAGCGTGCTGGTTATGATGGGCTACAGGCTTTACAATATATATGTTATTCCGCATGTGCGGGCGGCCTTCGGCATGCCCTACTATTCGAGCCATTCAAAAAGCTTTTGGTGGGAATTTTTCTATATGTTCAGCCAGATCAATATGGAAGGATGTATGACAGCCGCGATCAAGCTGGGAAAAATGTGGTACATCAAACAACAGGAACTTGATCTGCTTAAAAAAGAAAAACAAAAAATTGAGCCCCAGATGCAGAGTGGCAAAATACAACCTGTATTCCTGATTAATGCATTAAACAAGGTCGGCATGCTGTCCGCTGTGAAGCCAACGGTCATTCCGGGAATGATACAGAAAATAAAAAGCCTCCTGTTATATATTATATATGACAATAACCTGTCGAAAGTTAAACTGGAAAAGGAATTGAAATTGCTTGAAGAATATGTAGAACTGGAAAAGGAAGGCAGCGATGAGAAACTAAACGTCTCGATGAAAGTGATCGGTAACACGTCAGGAGAACAAATCGCGCCTTTCATTATTATACCGTTGGCTGAAAACAGCTTCAGGCAACTGTCTTCTCTTGATCTGAAAGACAAATTCATCGACCTGGAGATCAGGATCTCGGAAGGCGTGCTGTATATGCTCGTGGCCTGGAGTAAACCGGTCGACAGTTCCACCCTGGCCAATGGAGGAAATGCCTTCCTGAATAATATCGCCAAACGACTCGAGCTCCTCTATCCCCAAAGTCATGAACTGAAGGTGGTTATCAAAACAAACCAGTTTATCATCGATTGCAAGATCGATTTGCATGGGGCGATCAATTAATTGCTGCATTTTTCAAGCTTCTTTTCCTAAGTTTATGGGATGAAAAGCATGAATAACAAGCAAACGATGGCTGATCTGATCAAGCTGCTTGCCGAACAGCATACGCAAAAGGTAAAGCTTGCTGTTACAGATATCGACGGCGTATTGCGTGGTAAAATGGTCAGTTTCGATAAATTCCGCTCCATTGCAGAAAAGGGTTTTGGCTTCTGTGATGTCATTTTTGGATGGGATGCAGCCGACCTGGCTTATGACAATGCGAAAATAACGGGCTGGCATACAGGCTATCCGGATACCACGGCGCTGATCGACGGCGACAGCTTCCGGCTTGTGCCCTGGGAACATGACCTGCCTTTTTTTCTGGCTGATTTTGCCGACGAAAAAGGCCTTAGACTGCCGGTCTGTCCCAGGAGCCTGTTAAAAAGAATTGTTGCCCAGGCCAGAGAAGCCGGCTACCAGCCCATGTTTTCACAGGAATTTGAATGGTTTAATTTTGTCGATAACCGGAATGAACTATACGCGGGGGGATTCCGCAACCCCCAGCCGATGACGCCTGGCATGTTCGGTTATTCCATCCTGAGGGCCTCACAGAAAAGCGATTATTTCCACGATCTCTTCGATCTGCTCGCCCGGTTCAAGGTTCCATTGGAAGGGATTCACACGGAAACGGGACCCGGTGTGTATGAAGCAGCCATCACCTATGCCGAAGCCGTAGAAGCTGCTGACCGCGCCGTGCTGTTCAAAAGCGGGGTAAAAGAAATAGCTTTTCGTCATGGTCTCATCGCCAGCTTCATGGCGAAGTTTAGTGAAAGCCTGCCGGGGTGCAGCGGCCACGTGCACCAGAGTTTATGGTCAGGCGATGGCAAAAAAAATTTATTTCATGAAAAAGATGGCATCAGTCCGCTGATGGAAAGTTATATAGCCGGTCAGCTCCATTGTCTTCCGCATATACTGCCGATGTACGCGCCGACGGTGAACAGTTATAAGCGTTTGGTGGAAGGCGCCTGGGCACCGACCACCCTGACTTGGGCAGTCGATAACAGGACGACCGCATTGCGGGTGTTGAAAGGAAGCAGTCATTCCACCCGGCTTGAGACAAGGGTAGTTGGGTCGGATAGCAATCCATACCTGGCCATCGCCGGTTGTCTTGCTTCGGGTTTGTATGGCATCAGGCATCAATTGACATTGGATATCCAGCCCACGGTGGGCAATGGCTATGCAGACAAAAAGAACGGCGTGTTTCCTAAAAACCTCCTGGAGGCGTCTATGGCCATGAAGGATTCTCCGGTCGCCAGGGAATTATTCGGGGATATTTTTGTGGATCATTTTACCGGGACCAGGGAATGGGAATGGCGACAATTTTCCAAAGTTGTTACAGATTGGGAACTGAAAAGATATTTCGAGATCATTTAACTTACCCAGGTGTAGGACACCTAACCAAGCTACAAATACACGCACATGACAGATTTCAATACGATAAGACAATACAATTTTCCAACGACCATCCGGTTTGGGGCTGGCGCAGTAAACGAACTTCCTGATCACCTGAAGGCTAACGGTATGGCCAAACCGCTTATGGTAACCGATCCCAATGTGGCGCAATTGGATTTCTTTAAAAAGGTCATTTCCACGCTCGCTGTCAAATCGATCCATGCAGAGGTTTTTTCAGCCGTTCATAAAAATCCTGTCAAGTCCGATGTCCTGCAGGGGGCCGAAGCCTACTCTTCCACAGACAGGGATTGCATCATTGGCATTGGCGGTGGTGCAGCCATGGACGTAGCCCGGGCAATCGCACTGAGAATAAATCACCGGCGTGATCTGTTTGATTACGATGATCTGATCGGGGGCGATCAGTATGTAACGGAAGCGGTGCCCTATTTTATTACCATTCCGACGACCAGCGGCACGGGAAGTGAAGTCGGACGCAGCGCCATTATTTCAGAGGATGATACGCACAGGAAAAGAATTCTTTTTTCGCCTAAACTCCTCGCTAAAATCGTCTTTGCCGACCCCTTGCTTACGATGGAACTGCCCCCCTTCATCACAGCAGCAACCGGAATGGATGCGCTTACCCATAATATGGAAGCATATATTGCCAAAGGATTCCATCCGCTCTGCGAGGGCATCGCCCTGGAGGGAATCAGCCTGATCAGTCAGTCCATTGTGGCTACAGTGAATAAACCTGACCTGGAATCAAGAGGCAAGATGATGATCGCATCCCTCATGGGCGCCGTTGCTTTTCAGAAAGGGTTAGGTATCGTGCATTCCCTGGCCCATCCGCTGTCTTCTCTGCTGGATACTCACCACGGACTTGCGAATGCTGTAAATTTGCCCTACGGAATGAGGTTTAACCTCGATGGCTTTGAAAGACCGTTTTCAAAAATGGCGCAGGCCATGGACTTGAAAGACCATGACGGAACGGCCCTGATTGAACATTTGTTCGAATTAAATCGCCAGATGGGACTTCCGGTAAAATTAAAGGATATCGGCGTAAAGAATGAACATATCGAAACCTTGTCTGACCTGGCATTCGCGGATTTTTGCCATCCCAACAATCCCAAACCGGTCAGCCGGGCTGATTTTAAGAAAATATATCTTGAAGCGCTGTAATTCTCTTTATGAAAAAAAAGATCGGCATCAGTTTCAGCAAAACTAATTTTCAAAACTATTGGAACTGGTTTCTGGATGAAGCGCAGGATCGAAGTTTGGAATTGGTTGAACTGTCATTCCTCAAAAATAACATCGATGACATCGCCCGGTGCGATGGATTTATACTCACCGGGGGTGTTGATATCATACCTGCACTGTATGACGGCGCGGCAACCTATGAAAACATGGAGCAGGTTTTCCAGGAAGACAGGGACAGGTTTGAAGAAAAAATATTCCGCTTTGCACAGGCGAACAGCCTTCCACTTCTGGGCATTTGCCGGGGGTTGCAGTTGGTGAATGTGTTGCAGGGAGGTCGGTTGATCCAGGACCTTGGTGCGGCCAATAGCATTCACCGGAAGGTTGGACAGGTGGATAAAGAACACGCAGTATCCGTTTCGCCGGATAGCCTCTTGTATGAAATCATCGGCGCCCAATCAGGCGGCGTAAACAGCGCCCATCACCAATCGATTGATCCGGATGCGTTGGGCGATAACCTGCGGGTAAATGCCCTTTCGCCGGATGGTGTCGTGGAAGGGATTGAATTCGATAACCGGAATGGAAAATCTTTTATGGTATGCGTGCAGTGGCATCCTGAACGCATGAAGGATAAGGAAAAAAACCCCTTTTCGCAGCGGCTCAGGAAAAACTTTTTGGACGCCATAAAGAATAAATTGTAATACCCATGCACATTATCAATCCGGCCACCGAAGAGTTGATTGTGGATATTCCCGAAGACAGCATCCATACAGTCAATGATAAGTTCCTGATGTTGAAAAAAGGGCAGCCTGCCTGGGCCGCGACACCTGTTCGAAACCGGATCACCTCTATTCAGAAGTTCAGTGAACTCCTCGAACAGCACAAAGAAGAGCTGGCAAAAACACTGACCGCGGAAATGGGTAAGCCTTTACAACAATCTTTCAACGAACTCAAAGGCGCGGCGAAACGGATTCAATACTTTATTGATCAATCGGAAAAATGGCTTGCAGAAGAGTGGATTGTATCAGAAGGAGACATGCGCGAAAAAATTACCTATGAGCCTTTGGGTGTCATCGCCAATATTTCTGCCTGGAACTACCCCTACCTGGTTGGCGTCAATGTGGTGATCCCGGCCCTGATCGGCGGTAACGCCGTTTGTTATAAACCTTCCGAGTATGCCACGCTCACGGGTCTGCATATTACGCGATTGTTATACCAGGCAGGCATACCTGAAAATTGCTTTCAGCAGGTGGTGGGAAAAGGCACGGTGGGAGGGTATTTATTGCAGTTGCCCTTCGACGGATATTTTTTTACGGGAAGTTATAAAACAGGGAAATATATAGCAG
>DATHGW010000609.1:0-10600 GCA_035317445.1 Puia sp. | reverse complement strand
AACGGAGATGCCTGGTCGCCGCCTTCGCCCCAGCCCAGGGCCATGGGGATCATGCCGGCCACCATGGCCAGCGTCGTCATCAGGATGGGCCTTAGACGAAGGGCCGCAGATTCCCGGGCCGATTCCCTGGCATCGCCATTGTGCAGGCGCAGGTGTTCGGCATTCGTGATCAGCAACACGGCATTGGCAATCGACACCCCGACAGACATGATCATGCCCATATAAGACTGAAGGTTGAGTGTTGAACCGGTGATCTTTAACAACAACAGCGATCCCAGCAATACAGCAGGCACCGTTGACAGTACAACCAATGAAACTTTAAAGGATTGAAAATTCGCGGCCAGCATCAAAAAGATAACCACGACCGCGGTAAGCAGTCCGGTCTGTAGGCTGTCGAGTGTCTCCGTCAGGGTCTGGCTCAGTCCCCTGGTTTCGACGGTTAGCCCCCTGGGTAAATCCCCCAACGATTGTATTGCCCTTTCAACATCCTTACTGGCCTTACCAAGGTCGGTCTTAAACAAGTTCGCTGTCACAGAAAGTACGGGAATGGCACCCATATTGTCATTTTCTCCATAGACCGTTCCTTCCCGAAAGCTGGCGACATCGCCTAACACCGGCCGGCTTTGGTTTTTGGCAATAGGGATTTCTTTGATGTCGTCGGCGCTCTGCATTTGGTTCTCCGGGATCTGTACCTGCACGTTGTAACTGATCCCGGCTTTTTCGTCTACCCACACATTTTTTTCCGTATAACGCGAGGAAGAAGTGGCCGCGATCAGCGACCTGGACACATCACTTACGTCCACGCCCAATTGCGCCGCTTTGATGCGGTCAATATTGATGCTGATGGCCGGGTAATGGATCGGCTGTCCTAACTGTACATCCCGCAAATAAGCAATTCGTTTCAGGCGGTCAATGATCTTGTACGCATACACTTCGTTGAGGGATTTGTTTTTCCCGGAGATCTTGATCTCTACCGGCGTGGGGGAGCCCTGGCTCAGGATCTTATCCGTTAATTCGATCGGTTCAAAAGAGAGGCCCACTTCCGGCATGGTTTCTTTCATTTTTGTCCTGAACTGTTCTTTTAGGTCCTCTGTATTGACCTCATAGTCTTCGTTTAGCGCTACCTGTAATACGCCTTCCTGCGGCCCGCTCATAAACAGGTAGATCGGACTGGTGGAGAACTGGCCGGGATGCTGCCCAACGAAGGCGGAGGTGACGGCGATGTTTTTCTTTCCGACCATTTTTTCCAGCAGGGCGATCGTCGCGAGCATACTTTCTTCTGTTCTTTCTAACCTCGTTCCATCCGGAAGCCTGAGTCTGACCATGAACTGGCCATTGTTTGTCCTGGGTAATACATCATGACCGATATCCCTAAGCAACCAGGCTACTGCAGCGCAGGTAATCAGCGTATAGGCAAGCACAATGGGTTTTCGGTACGGGAATAGTCTTGCCAGAAAGCGCAAAAAACGATTCCGGAATTTCTCAAAACGCGTCAGGTTTTTTGTATTCTCGCCATGTTCGATCAATATTTTTTTCTGCTCCCAGGTATCTTTTTCAGACGAACCCGCGAGTCCGGACGCGGCATATTCCTGTGCGTCTGTATCCTCTTTGCTATGGCGTCCTTTCATCAGCCAGTTGGCCATGATCGGGACAAAGGTCTGCGCCAGCAGGTAGGAGGTGATCATGGAAAAAGCGATGGCCATCGCCAGCGGCATGAACAATGCACCCGGAATGCCTTTCATGGTAAAGGCGGGCGCAAACACAGCCAGCACACAGAAAAGGATCAATAATTTCGGGAATGCAATTTCCTTGCAGGCGTCCCAGATGGCCAGGGCCTTGGGTTTGCCCATATCCAGGTGCTGGTGGATGTTTTCAATCGTCACGGTGGATTCATCCACCAAAATCCCGATCGCCAGCGAAAGACCGCTCAGCGTCATGATGTTGATGGTTTGATGAAAGAGCGACAAAAACAAAATCCCCGAAATAATGGACGTGGGAATAGTAAGTATAACGATCAGGGAGCCACGCAGATCGCCAAGGAACAACAGGACCATGAGGCCGGTCAGCACGGCGCCGATGGCTCCTTCCAGCATCAGGCTCTTTACGGAATTGATCACATAGACCGATTGGTCAAATTCGTAAGACAGTTTTACGTCCTCCGGCAGCAGCCGTTGAAAGCGGGGGAGGGCCTTTTTCAGATTTTGCACCACTTCCCAGGTGGAGGCATCGGCGGATTTGGTCACCGGCAGGTACACGGATCTTTTTCCATTGACGAGTGCATAACTCACGGTGATGTCTGCCCCATCTTCCACGGTAGCCACATCTTTTAAATATATATTTTGAACGCCTCCTTTGAACAAGGGTATGTTCTCGAAATCCTTTATTTTTTGAATGGTGGTATTAGTCGGCGTAAAGTAATTTGTATTTCCAATGCGCACATTACCCGAAGGCAGCGCCTGGTTATTGACGCGGATGGCTTCCACGATCTGGTCCGGCGTCAGATTATGCGATCTCAGCAGTGCCGGATCGGCCTTGATCAGCACGGTGCGCACATTACCGCCAAAAGGAGCAGGAGAGATGAGTCCCGGTATGGAAGTAAAGGATGAGCGTACATAGACATTCGCCATGTCCAGTAATTCATTGTTGGAACGCACATTGCTGCTCAGCACGAGTTGTCCGATCGGAAGGGTGGACGCGTCGAAGCGGATGATAAAGGGAGGATTGCTGCCGGGCGGAAAAGAAGCCTGTGCGCGGTTGGCCAATGCCGTTACCTCGGCGGCGGCCTGCGCCATATTGGTCCCTTCATAAAAAGTAAGCTTCATGAGGGTATTGCCCTGGATGTTCCTGGTTTCAATGTTTTTTACACCGGAAACAAAGAGCATGAGGTTGACATAAGGTTTTCCGAAAAATGCTTCCATTTGGTCGGGCGTGAATCCACCGTAAGGATGCGAAAGATAGATCACGGGCAGGTTGAGGTCGGGAAAAATATCAATCTTGATATTGCGCACTGCATTGATGCCAAAGAAAAATACTCCGGCAACGATGACCAGGATGGTGATGGGCCTTCTGAGCGCTGTTTTGATTAATCCCATTGCATTTCAAAATTCATTCATAAACAATCCAAAATCACCACTGGCCGCCGCTTTCAGCAGCAACGCCTGCCACACGTTATTATAAGCGATATCACGGTCGGTTTCGGCACGGTTCAGCCCGAACAGCGCCTGCGTGATGTCAACGATATTGCTCAATCCATTTTTGTACATGACCGATTTTTGTAAATAAGCATCCGAGGCGGCGGCCACCTGGATCGGGGCTTCTGCATAGTTGGCCATGGCATGATCGATCTTGGAATCATACAGGATCAACTGGTCCGTCAGGTTCTGTTTAATCAGATCGTATTCATCCTTTAAACCAATGGATATCCAACGCTGGGCATGTACCTGTTGCTGAATTCTCAGCGGGCTTGTCAGGTTCCAGGTAACGCCCAATCCCAGCAGGTAATTCGAACGCGTTGGCTCAATACCGGTCCAATATCCATGAGAATAGGCATCCTGGTTTAATGCATTATAACCATACGAGAAGCCGGACCCCCGTCCCTGGTATACGCCAAACAGCGAGAAAGTAGGATAATTAAAGGTCTGGTAATACCTGGTCCGTTCATCGCTAAGCGCGATGCGGTTTTCGTAATATTTTAAAACGGGATGATCTTGCTGAAGAAGTTTTGAACTGTCGTAAATCCCTTTTGGAACCCTGCTGATAAAAAAACTATCTAACAGAAATCCTTCATGCGGCGTGTTGATACCCATCAACTGTGCGAGTGTATTGACTTGTTCCTGTTCATAATCCTTTGCCTGGGTAAGGGCAATTTTTGCATTGGATACTTCCGCATTGGCCAGCGAAGAATCCACCCCCGGATTAAGTCCGTTTTTTACCCTTGCCTTGACCACTATTTGCAAAGACTGGCTCCGTTCCAGGTTATTTTGCTGTGACCGGCTGATCCGCTGTGCGGCAAGCAGATTCAAATAGGCTGCTGCGACCCGCACCAGGTGCTGGAATTTCTCCTGTTCCAGGTCGCTGGCGTCAAGGGTTACCTGCGAAACAGACAGTTTGACTTTTTCTTTCGCCCTTCCGAAAGCAAAAAAATCCCAGTTGATGTTGGCGAGATACAGTGCCCCGAATGCAGCATTCCAGTTCTGCGAGGGCAGCACCGGGCCCGAAGATCCCACGCTCAGGCCCCTATAGCCATAAACAGGCCCATTCAGGCTGCTGACCGTTCCATAATCCTGTTGGCCGGAGATATTCAGATCAGGCAGGTATTCCCGGCTGCTCGCCTTTACAAGGGCCTGGGAAGCCCGCACGTAGTTGGCTTTGGCCTTTAGCGTGCCATAATTAGCCAGGGCTTTTTGAACCGCATCCTTTAATGTGAGCGCCTGGGCATTTGTTTGTGAAACCGTACATCCGAACATCAACCAAAAAACAATCCACGCTTTGACCATGTATGCGCTTGATGAATGAAGCATGCAAAATTAGTTGTTCATGCAGTTTGATATTGCCATTAACAGGTTGTTACCAAAACAAATGTACAATTTGGAGGAGTGGATAGCGGAAAAATTATTGCAGGAAATTATGATCGGTGAATATTATGTCAATTTTCCCGATGAGTCACCGAAACAGCGATCTGTACCGGTGACCCTTCAGGAAGAAAATCTTTGCAAGCCCTTTACCTTATTATTTGGTCTCTTTTTCCTTAGCCCTGAAACCAATCAGGAAAGCGATTCCAAGGACCGTGGAAACAGTAAGGAGCGTGGAGCTGATATAATTCATGTTTAGATAGAGCGCAGAACTTCCGGCGCCGATCGCAATGATACAGACAAGTGCAAGGATGGGTAATAATGTTTTCATGTTGTACGTTTAAAGATTAAAGAATAATTATGGAACTATAGTAACCGGTGCACGCTGACATCGGGATTACGCTCTTATAGTAAACCATAGCTATTGGACAGGCGCGGAATTTGCCGGAATATGGACAGTCAAAACATGAACGATAGAACGCCTAAGTGGAAATTGGAAACCTGGTTTTTTGGGGAGATTGGGTACGGTGATGAATAGACACACAAGGTTGCAATTTTTTTTGAGACTTGCAAGTGCAGGTTGGCTTTTTTTTTGCTTACTTGAGTTTATGGATTTTATAGCCTATATTTAACTAAGTCTATTCCCTAATCGAATACGTATGAAGTTTCAGCAGCCAGCTTTTAGCCGATTAACAGGCAAAACCAAGTCTGTTTCACCCGCCACTCCGGCAAATCCAGGTAAAGTCAAGTCGATGCTGGCATTCAAAAAGCTAGGGGCATTGGGCATTTCAGGACGAATGGAAATGTTCAGCCAGAAGTCCCTCGAATTTCTGCAAGAAATCAAAACCCTCGGTTTTACCAAGACCATGGATGAATATGAACGGGGAAAACTGAGCATTTTTAACCGGCTTAATTTTTTCCAGCTGATCACTGGCATTGTTGTCCCGGTCGTCTGCATTCTCACCAATAATCATTTTTCCGCAACTTCGTTTGTTATAGCGACACTTCCCGCGTATGTCAGCTTTTTGGTCTTATGCCTGAATTTTTATTATAAACATGAGGCGGGTATCATCGTGTATTTTATCCTTTACCCGGTGGTGACCTGTATTGTCTATTTAAACGGCATGGATCTTGGCGCGGATTTGTTTTTTATATTGTTCGGTATCCTCTCCCTTTTCTTTTTACAGGAGATCAGCCATATGCTGTTTGCCGTCGGTTTTTCCATGATCAGCTATTTCATACTTGCAGTAGTGAATCAAAAATATACTTTCCAGTTACAAACGGCGAATATTTTCTTTTACTACTTTAACGAGATCACCGCCATCGTATTCATTTTCTACGGACTTTTCCTTATCAAAAAAGAAAATTCCGTCTATCAGCTGGGGATACTCGCGAGCAATCATGCATTGCAGGGAAAAAACAATGAGATCCAGAAACAAAAAGAAGAGATCGAAGAAAAGGCCGAGCTGCTCAGAAATCAAACCACCGAATTGACAGAGCTGAATTCACTCAAGAACAAATTGTTTTCTATTATCGCCCATGACCTGAAGTCACCGATGTACGCTTTGCGTAACCTGTTTAATCATGTTCAGCAGTACAATCTTCCGGCTGCAGAGATCCGCAAAATGATACCTGACGTGGTCAATGACCTTAATTATACCACCGGCCTGATGGAGAATTTATTGCTTTGGGCCAAGAGCCAGATGCAGTCCACCACGTTAAGAAAGGAAGATATCGACATAAGCCGGATGATCCAGGATACCATCCAGCTCCTGCATTTGCAAGCGGATGCAAAAAAGATAAATATTTTGAACAGGATCGATACGAGTCATGATGTTCGTGCCGATAAAGACATGATCGCGCTCGTATTGCGCAACCTGATCTCCAACGCCATCAAGTTCACTCCCGAAAAAGGAACGATCAGCATCAGCCTTAAAGAGAAAAACACGGTGACTGAGGTCTCCGTGCAGGATACGGGAGTCGGTATGAGCCCGGAATACCTGGAAAAAATAAACCAGAACAATTATTTTTCCACAAAAGGTACTTCCAGTGAATCAGGCACCGGGCTTGGCCTCATGCTGTGCAAAGAATTCCTGCAAAAAAACGGCGGACAGCTTTATATTTCCAGCGAACCGGGAAAGGGAAGTGTGTTTGCGTTTACCGTTGAGAAGTCGACCGGGTAATATACACTGACGTTATTACACAGCGGCATATAGTAATAATTCGCCAATCCGCACATCTACACTTTCATCGTCTTCCACTTTCCCTTCTTAAATAAGGCAATCGCGGCGATCGTGATAGCGGTTTCAGATACCGGTATCGCAATAAACACGCCCGTCGGCCCCAAATTAAAATATTTAGCCAGCAGGTAGGCCAAGGGTATCTGGAACAGCCAGAACCCAAATATATTGATCCAGGTTGGCGTCCAGGTATCACCCGCCCCGTTGAATGCATTGGTCATCACCATGCCAATACCGTAAAAAATATACCCGGTCGTGATGATCCGCAATGCCTGTACGGCGATGGATTGTACCGCTTCATCTTTAGTAAATAAAGCGATGATCGGACGCGCGCCCAGCAGGAACACCAGGGATACGATCGCCATAAACAAGGCATTGTATTTTGCCGTTTTAATAACGGAGTCCTGTGCACGCTGCGGCTGTTTTGCCCCGAGGTTTTGTCCAACAAGCGTGGCAGCCGCATTGCTCATACCCCATGCCGGCAACAGGAAAAAGATCACCACCCGCAGCGCCGTTTGATATCCGGCAGAAGCCGCGCTATGGCCAGTTTCGGCGACCAGCCGCGCCAGCAAGATCCAGCTGCAGGACCCAATAATGAATTGCAAGGTTGCCGAAGAAGCAATGTTGATCATGGATTTGATGATCGGCCAAACGAGCTTCACGTTGTTTGCGTGAATTTTGATGGCGCCGGCTCCCTTAAACAAATGGTAAAGCTGGTAACCAACGCCGATACCCCTCCCGGCTACCGTAGCGATGGCCGCCCCGGTTAAACCAAATGCAGGTATTGGCCCCCATCCGTTGATCAGTATTGGACATAAAATGATATTGCAGATATTGGCAATCCAAAGGCTTTTCATCGCCATGGAGGCGTCACCCGCGCCGCGAAAAATGCCATTGATCAGGAACAGCATCATGATCACGACGCTGCCACCCATCATGATGCGCATATAGGTGCTGCCAATGGCGATGGTTTCCGGCTCTGCACCCATGGCGCGGAGGATGTCCTTTGCATAGATGAATCCACACAGGCTGATGACCAGGGTCAGGGCAAAAGAGATCCACACCGCCTGTACGGCCGCGGTAGCCGCTGCATCGGGATTCTTTTCGCCGATCCTCCGGGCGACGATTGCTGTTGCCGCCATGCTCACGCCGATAGCCAGAGAATACACGATGGATAGAATGGATTCGGTGAGGGCTACGGTTTGCAAAGTATGCTGACTGTTTTCCAGGTGACCCACAAAGAAAAGGTCCACGAGGGCAAATACGCTTTCCAGGCTCATCTCCAGGATCATGGGAATGGCCAGCATGAGCACGGCCCTGCGAATGCTCCCGACAGTATAATCCATAGGATCACCACTCAGGGCTTTTTTGATAAAAGAAAAAATAGATTGTTTGCTGGTTATGGGTTGTTCCGGCATATAGGCTGGTATAAAATAAATTTAAATAATGGATTGCTTACAAAGGGGCAGAAAAAAGCCCCGTATTGAACGGGGCCTCGTATCGTAAGTTGATGGTTACATTAACTCGTTCGCGTACTAGCCCCGTTGATTGCATCGTCTGGTTGCAAACTTTTGCATCCTGCTGATGTGATGGTCATATGAAGTAACATGGGCTTTTGATTGATTGTCCGTAAAAGTAAAAAAAGTTTCTTAAGAACGAACATTTGTGATAAAAAATATTTTCCTCCCAATTGATTCACAGCTTCACGATCATCACGGTGAATGGCTTTAAGGTTACCCTTGTACCCGGTGCAGTGCTATGCTGCGGTTGCCCTTCCCCGGTAGATTGATCGACGGACAGCAGTGCTGCATTTTTCGCCTCATCGGGCAGACCCAGGCTGATTTCCCTGTTGCGCATATTGACCAGGAGCAGGTATTGGCCAGCCGAAGTCCGGATCGCCTGGGCGGATACGTCCTGCCCATTGCCATCCACGTTCGTTTCCAGCAACCGGTCGCCGGGACCAAAATGATCTTTTAATAATTTCAATACCCAGTAACGGGGGTTGGGATGGCCATTTCGCCAGTCCATCATGCTCACGTCGGGAAATTGTGTGGGATAGCCCACGAGCTGCGATTCCCCGGCGACATCGATGCCCAATTTAGTCATTTCGACAAAAAGATAGGCGTAGAGTGCGCCGGATAAATTCCAGTAATCAATAGGAATATTTTCCGGCTCGGCATTGATGATGCTGCCGATTTCGTTGATCGTTGTTTTCGTTTGTGGCGACAGGCGTTTGCGTATGCTTTCGATATAGCGCACTTTATTCAGGAAACCGCTGGCCTGGTCAAAAAATGAAAACTGGTATTGATCCAGGGTTTGACCCTTTACGGGAGACGCGTAGAAGTGATAAGAGATGGCATCCAAAGGGATGCCTGGCCGATGGTTCTTTTTATTTAAAAAATATTCAAACCATTCGGGGTTATTGCTGAATGCAAGTGATATACCGATAAATTTCGTGGACGGCGACATTTTTTTCAATCCGCTTACGATGGCATCGTACATTTTGGTGTACTGTCTGGGTGTGATCTGGTGTTCCAGATCTGGCTCGTTCAGTACCTCCCAATAAGGTATTGTATAATGATGACCCGATGCATGAAATTTGCCAAGCTCATCGCTGAAACCGCCACGGGTGTACCAGCTGAATAAGCGGGCGAAATAATCCGACAATTCCTTCATGGTTGTATCCCGTAGCCTCGTACCCTGGTTATAATTCCAAAATACTTCGTCCGGATCATCGGGGAAGACCACGGGTGTATCCGTCTTAAACATCCAGACGGGGATCGTGCTGAAATTGATGACCACGGAATGCCCGGCCGTGGCTTCCATAAAATCTTGCATGATGGAATCCATCAGGGTGAAATCCCAGTAGGTCCTGTCTTTTCCCGGGGGATGCAGTTCAGCCACGGCCTGCCTGGTATAGGGAAACCAGGGAACATAGCGAACGTAATCGGCACCTAATGATTTCAAAGCCTGGAAACTTCCCTGGTGAATGGGCGAATGACTGCGCAGCATCGGGTTGACCACGACCTGCAGGGTAGGGGTGGTCTTCGATACTGTGACAACCTGGTTCCATTTTACGCTGATCTTGCCGTCCTGTGCCCGAAGCGCCGCGCAGGCAAGAAATAATAATAAAGCGCAGAGCGCTACCCGCGGCCCCCGGCGGGAAAAAATATTTTTCATGTGCTGGTTGTTTCTTGCATTAAGGTAATTTATTTTCCCCATCCGCCTTAGCCATATTTAATCCTGTTTCATCCATAAACTGTAAAGGCTTCGGAGTAGATTGAGGTAGATTTAATTTGCAATCAATGAAAACGGCTGATCCATGCAATACAATCCAAAATGGTGGACGATCATACTCCTGCTCATCAGGGCCTGGCTTTGCTATGCCATGATCAGGAACGGGAATTCCGTGATCGGGATTTTCAATTCCGAAGACGAAAGAACTTTTTTCAGGAAATGGTTTGGGGATGACTTGCATTTTCCCGTACCCTTACTGATGGCGGCCCTCGCCAAAGGATCGGAATTTATCGGGGGCATCCTGCTGGGACTGGGCCTGTTCACCCGCGTGTCGGCTTCCTTTATCGCCTTCACCATGTTTGTTGCAACGGTAACGGCTAACCTAAACAAGGAAAATTTTAATATCGATGGCGGCTTTACCATTTCGTATATGCTCTTCGCCCTGGTTTTTATTGTTTGGGGAGGAGGGAAATACAGTCTGGACTACCTCATCAGCATCCGCAGGAACCGGAAATTGCACCCCGCAATCTAATGCCGGGCGAATTCTATTGA
>DATHGW010000608.1:0-2943 GCA_035317445.1 Puia sp. | reverse complement strand
CGCGTTAAAGTTGTCATATTTCTCTTCATAGGCTTCAATGATTCCGTCGATTTCTTTGGCCATACCCAGGATCACGCCGCTGAGGATATTGGTTTTTGTGTCATATCCCACCAGCGGGAAATTCCAGGTTGCGTGAACCAGCGGCAATTTAGCCGTGAAAGTATTCAATGATTTGAAACGCATTTCCATGCCGGGAGAAATACCACCACCCATAAATTCCTGGTACTTGTTGACGAAGTTATAGGTGATTGCGGAACCCAATCCGATGACCAGGTTATTTTTTCCGGGGAACAACTCCGCCGCAGCCACCACCAGCGCAAGCCTGTCTGCTCCGATCGAAGAAGGTTTACCGACGGGGGTAGTAATCGGCACCCTGGACAAGTGATCCAGTTTGTGAAATCTGGTCGACTGTACAAGGAACTGCTCAATCTCCGAGCTGTGATCTATGACCGAAGATAGAATTGATTTCGCTGGTTTGTATTGCTGAATGAGCTTCTTTACCGCATCCAAAGGGTCATTTTCCAACACAATCACCCGTTGAAGCTGATTGTTCTCGAAAATGGCTGCCTTCAGCCTGGTATTGCCAAAATCAAAACAAATGGTCATGAAATGTAAAATCTAAAATATAAAATGGAAAATGTAAAAGTGCCAATACAAATTACGCAAATAACATGGAGACCCCTTTACATTTTATATTTTACATTTTATATTTTACATTCCTCAGTCTTCGAATTCAAAAGAAGAAAGGTTTTTAAAATGACCGTTTAATTTTACTTTTTCCTTTAATGTTTCCATTTCGGCGATCACTGGAAGCACTTTGGCCAGGTGCCTTTTAAGGTATTCCTGTCTTTGCTCTTCACGGAAAAGTCCTAGTAGTTCATATTCTTCTTCCAGCGACAGGCCCGCATGATGTGCGATATCGTACGAGCTCAGATCAATGTCGGGCCTCATAAATTCCTTGGTTATGCGCAGCATGCGATGCAGATGCCTCAGTGCATTCACCACTTTCAGCATCAACTCCGGCTTACCTTTGTCTTCCAGGTTTTCAGGATAGTTGACAATGGCCCCGCTATACAATTTTTCCGGAATGGATTTGATGGTTTCCAAAATGCGGAAAACGATGGTACCCTCGGTCTTGATGTCCATTTCACCATTATCAGATATATTTACGATCTCTGTAATCTTGACCAGCGTACCCAATTCCGTCACCTTATTGTTTATGACCGCCGGAATTCCAAATGGCTTTGACTCTTTGTAACATTCATTGATCAGTTGTTTGTAGCGCGGCTCAAAAATATGCAGGTTCAGGCTTTCTCCTGGATACACGATGATGCCCAAAGGAAATATCGGGATGAAATTGGTCATTCGGCAAATTTAGCAAACCCGCTCTTTTTCACCTGCAATTTTGCGACTACATTTGATTCCAGAATGAATGACCATTTCCAACAGGCGCTCAACTCAAAAACCATATTGTCACGGATCCGGCAGGGGGATCAGCGCATGCTGGCCCGGGCCATTTCCTATATAGAGAATGAAACGCCCGGATACAGGGCGTTGCTCGAACACCTGGAACAAACCGGATCAGCACGCGTAGTCGGCATTACCGGCCCTCCCGGTGCTGGCAAAAGCACACTTGTCGACGCCCTGATTGGCCATTGGACCCAATCGGGAAAAAAAATAGCCGTGCTCTGCGTAGACCCATCCTCGCCCTTTCATTTTGGCGCGTTGCTGGGCGATCGGATCCGGATGAGCGAATGGTATAATCATCCCATGGTATTCATCAGATCCCTTGCCAGCCGTGGTTCTTTGGGAGGACTGAATCCGAAGATCATCGAGATCACCGACCTGATCAAGTCTGCTCCGTTCGATCTTATCGTCATCGAAACGGTAGGTGTTGGCCAGAATGAAGTGGAAATAGCGGGACTCGCTGAAACAACTGTGGTGGTACTGGTACCGGAAACGGGCGATGATATACAAGCCATGAAATCTGGCCTCCTGGAAATCGCGGATATTTTTGTTGTCAATAAAAGTGACCGTCCTGACGCCGACCGTTTCCTGCAGCACCTGCAATCGATCGCATGGTTTAATGAGGACCCGCTGAAAAAAAATCCCGTGATCCTGAAGACCATCGCCTCACAAAAACAGGGCATTGCCGAACTAGCAGAAAAAATTCTGGAACAGCAGCAATCCATTAACAACAATGAGCACAGAAGCAACATGTTCGCAGAAAAAGCTTATCAACTCATCATTCAGCAGCGCATGAAGGATATTGATAAGCAGGAACTGATCAAAAAGATCCGGGAGCAAATGAAAGAGCCCGCATTCAATCTTTACCAGTTCATTTCAAATTATTGATGTCCATTCAACCATGCTCCTGGTGATGAAAAGACGCCTGAATTCTTTTCCATAAATTTTTTAATTTAACGCCGAGCGGAACAATAGGCGCCTGCAGGAGACCATCATACCTTTTTCCCCTGCGCAAGTAGTATTTGGTGAGTGTACTTGAACTGATGCCCCATTTTTGTACGAATTGGAAATATCCTTTATTTTTTTTAATTCGGCCGGTAGATTTGGAGCCAAAATGGTAAACGCGGCTCTTACCCAATCCTTTAAACAATCGAATGCCCAGCATCCACAATTTCATAGAGAAATCGGGATCAGAATACATCCCGGGTGAGAACTCAACACTGTATCCACCGACCATATCCCATATATCCCTATGGACAATATTGGGCGGCCAGGTTGATCCCTGCCAGTCGTGAATAGAATAACCCGAAAATTCATGGAGCAATTTTTCTTCGTTGAATGAATGAATATCCCTCCCATAGTCGACGGCCAGCACACAGGGATTACCGTTATCCGCCGGTTCAATAGCCGTACCGGAAATAAAGAAATAGGGATGGCCGATCTGTTGAATCTCCCGGAGAAATTCCTGGTCCCAGC
>DATHGW010000607.1:0-9605 GCA_035317445.1 Puia sp. | reverse complement strand
ATCTATGAAGGTTCTTTTGGTCGTATTCATAACCGCCGTTTTGTTTGTTGCCTGTAAAAGCAAAAAAAACCAGCCTCCTGCTGATCCGGATGTATATTATACCTGTTCGATGGACCCACAGGTAAAAGAGAATAAACCCGGCAAATGTCCGATATGCAAGATGGAGCTTACCGCGGCCAGAAAAAGCAGTCGTCAAAATACAGATGAAATAGAATTGAGCGACCAGCAGGTTCAACTCGGCAATATCCATGTGGATACGCTTGGAAAAAGCAGCGTCGGAAGCCAGGTCATATTAAACGCCACTTTGAATTTCGATCAGCAGAAAACAAGTGCGGTAAGTGCAAGGATTGCCGGCCGCGTAGAAAAGCTATATTATAAAAACATAGGCGACTTTGTACCCCGGGGGGCAAAACTTTTTGAGCTATACAGCGAAGAACTGAATAATGCAAAGCAGGAATATTTATTGATGCTGGAAAAGCAAAAAACGCTCGGCAATACCATAATCAATTTCGATCAGTTGTTAGAGGGGGCTAAAAATAAATTACAGTTGTGGGGCATGACAGAAACCCAGCTCGCAGAATTGGCAAAAAGCAATAAGGCAGCTCCTTTGACCCCTTTTTACAGTCATGCCGCCGGCTTTATTACCTCGCTCGAAATCAGTGAAGGAAGCAATGTTACCGAAGGGAGTACCATCCTTCGTTTAGCAGACCTGTCCACCCTGTGGGCGGAAGCACAGGTATATTCCTCTCAACTGTCAACCATCGACCGGGAAGGCCTGGCCATGGTTCTATTTCCGGATATGCCGGGAATAGAAGTAAAAGGGAAAATTGAATTTCTGAACCCCGAAATCAATCCCGATACAAGGATCAATTTAGTCAGGGTGAGCATTCCGAATCCAAACCATCTGTTAAAACCAGGCATGTCGGCCTATGTAACGGTAAAAAACCGCGGGCACAAAATGCTTTCTTTGCCTGCTGATGCCGTGATCCGCGACGGCCGCGGCGCATTGGTATGGGTTCAGATAAGTAAAAACAAGTTCAAATATAAAATGGTGCAACTGGGTCTGGAAAGCAATGACCAGGTTGAGATCAAATCGGGTTTAAAAGCCGGCGATGGGATTGTTGTCAGTGGGGCTTACCTGCTCAATAGCGAATACATCTTCAAGACCGGCGGTAATCCCATGGAAGCGATGAAAATGTAACAAATTATAAAAACCAAAAAATGGAACATCAGCAACATCAAAAATATACTTGCCCAATGCATCCACAAATAATTAGGGATGCGCCCGGGAAATGTCCGTTGTGCGGTATGACCTTAGTGCCGCTGACAAAACCGGTTGGACATGCTGGGCACGAGTCACATGGCGCAGGTGTGCATGATTTCAAGAAGCGTTTTTATGTTGTGCTCATTTTAGCCGTTCCGGTAATGCTTTTATCCGAAATGATTCAACACTGGTTGGGCGTACATATTCATTTTCCAGGTTCAAAATATGTATTGCTGGCGCTATCTTCTGTGGTATTCTTTTATGGAGGATGGCCCTTTATTAAAGGACTATGGGATGAAATGAAGGTAAAAAATCCCGGCATGATGACGTTGATCGGCTTTGCTATTACAGTAGCTTATCTATACAGTGTAGCAACAGTATTTGGATTAAAGGGTATGGATTTCTTTTGGGAACTCGTGACTCTTATTCTCATTATGCTCTTAGGTCATTGGGTTGAAATGAAATCAACGGCAGGAGCTTCACGTGAATTGCAACTATTGGTTCAACTCATGCCCGATGACGCTCATCTGGTCCATGATGATCATATCATGGATGTAAAAACCGTTACGCTGAAGGAAAACGATATCATCCTGGTTAAACCAGGAGAGAAAGTGGCGGCAGATGGCATTATTACCGATGGCGAAAGCTACCTGAATGAAAGCATGCTTACTGGAGAATCCAAACCAGTGAAAAAACAAATGGGAGATAAACTAATTGCAGGTTCGATCAATGGGAGTGGCGCCATCAGGTTGTCAGTATTGCACGGAGCAACGGATTCCTATTTAGCGCAGGTGGTCAAGCTTGTAGAAGATGCACAAATGTCGAGGTCGAAGACTCAGTTGCTTGCAGACCAGGCTGCCAGGTGGCTTACGCTTATTGCCATCGTATCTGGAGTAGCAACATTTTCAGTCTGGTATCTGTCAGGCCGGGATCTGGCATTCTCTATCGAAAGAATGGTAACGGTGATCGTAATTTGTTGTCCTCATGCTTTAGGTCTGGCCGTGCCTTTGATTGTAGCAAAGTCAACTGCATTATCTGCTAAAAATGGCCTGTTGATTAAAAACAGGACGGCATTTGAGAACGCCCGGAAAATAACTACGGTGGTTTTTGACAAAACAGGAACCCTGACTATCGGTAAATTTGAAGTTTCAAAAATAGTTCTGGTGCCTGGTGGGATTTCAGAAAACGAAATGCTTCGTTTCGCAGCTGCACTAGAGCAAAATTCAGAGCATCCCATCGCTACCGGAATTTTGCAAAAAGCAAAAGACTCAGGTATTGCCATTCCCAATGTCCAAAACTTTAATTCTATTGCGGGCAAAGGCGTTGAAGCCGATACAGAAAGTAATCATATAAAGGTCGTCAGTCCGGGTTACCTCAAAGAAAACAATATATCGTTTCCTGGTCAATACAAACCTGATGCAATGGAAACTACTGTTTTTATTGTCGTCAATAATAAGCTGACGGGTTACATTTCTTTGTCAGATGTCGTCCGTCCCGAATCGGTGGAAGCAATTAAAAAGCTACATGCGAACCACATCAAATCGATTCTATTGACGGGTGACAATAAACAGGTAGCAGCTTCTGTGGCAGAGAAATTGGGCATGGACAGCTATTTTGCAGAAGTGTTGCCCCACCAGAAATTAGAAAAGATTAAAGAACTGCAAAATAAAGGTGAATTCGTTGCCATGACCGGCGATGGAGTAAATGACGCCCCTGCCCTGGCACAGGCCAATATTGGGATTGCTGTTGGCTCAGGCTCGGATATTGCGGCGGAAACAGCAGGGATAGTGCTGGTAAACAGCAACCCAAAAGATATTGTGAAATTGATATTATTCGGCAAGGCAACGTACCGGAAAATGATGCAGAACCTGGCTTGGGCTACTGGCTATAATATCGTTGCCTTGCCACTTGCTGCGGGTATTCTATATAAAGCGGGGGTTTTATTGAGTCCTGCCGCTGGTGCTGTGTTAATGAGTTTAAGTACGGTTATTGTGGCCATGAATGCAAGTCTGTTAAGGATGCCGTCTTAATTTGTCACCCCGTTCATCCTGTTAAAAGTTTTTAGCAAATCTTCCGGACCGGCTTTTAACATGGCTTCACTGAATCCAAAGCTGAGTTCATTTTTTCCTTGTTTCAATTGATCGAAAACAGCTTCAATAAACTCGCTTACCGGGGGAGCAGTATCATGCAGTCCTTTTCCACCAAGATCTGTATTGAGAGCAGGTGGAATCATTTCAATTACTTCTATGTTTTTTGCTTTCACTAATTGTCTCAGGGAGAGCGTAAATGAATGAAAAAATGCCTTTGTAGCGGAATACACCGGCGTTTTCGTCAGCGGAACAAAAGACAAACCGGAGGTTACATTAATAATGCTGTTTAATGATCTCAATTTGATGAAAAGCGAAGTCAGATGAAGCGGTGCTTCAATATTAATAGCTATTTCATCCTTTGCCCGTTTAAAAAAATCATCGTCGGAAATTGACATCCATTGCTGAATACCCGCGTTGTTGACCAGCACATTCAGATCGCCATGTTTTTCCGAGATCCAATTGAAAAGCGCTTCCCTTTCGGTGGATACAGATAAATCGCAAGGCCTGGTTATCACCGAAGGAAATTCGTCAGACACTTCTTTAAGAGCCGACTGCCGCCTTCCGCAAATAATCACGGTATTGTTTTCTTTAACAAATCTTTCAGTAAGTGCCCGGCCAATGCCTGTTGCTCCGCCTGTGATGAGTATTTTATTGTTTGAGATCTTCATAATTTGATCGTTTTGAATTTGTTGATAATGAATTCAAAAATACGTGCCAAAACCGAAAATGAAGTAGATCTGTTTCCCCCACAGAGGGCATTTTTTTTGTGCCCTTAGGAGCTGATCTTTACCCATTGGTCGATGAACCTATTGAGGGTTTTGTTTCTCTTCAGCATCCATTGAAATGAAAAGATCCCCGCCAGGCCACAGGCAATACCAGCCAGGACATCGAGTATATAATGATGGCTGGTATAAACAGCAGAAAACCATATTCCAAGCATGATAGTCGCAAAGACCAGGTTGATCCAACCCAATTTATTCTTAATCCCAAAATACAATACGATCAGCAGGTAAGCCGCATGCAGCGATGGCATGGCCGCAAAAACATTTGAGCTTTTTGCATAAATGGATTGGAAGACACTGGTATGAAGAACCCGGTCAAATCCTGCCAGTCCGGCCATATTGCCCGGCGTAGCCGCATGAAACACAAACCCATATTTTTCTATATACCAGGGAGGCGCTGCCGGATAGACGTAATAAATAATAAATCCCAGGATATTGACCCAAAAAAATGTCAGTGAAAAAATGAAAAATTGTCTCCGGTCAGTGTAGAATAAATAAACTGCAAACAAGAGGGGAACCGGTACCCAGGCCAGATAAAATAATCCGCTCAGGATATCGAGAAATGTATTCCCGTTGTTCAGCCAAAATTCATTGGGGGTGATCCTGGTTTCGCCTGCACCCATTCCAAATAATTTTTTTTCAGCCTGGTACAGGCTCTCAATGTGAACCGTGTTGTACTGGTAATTCGGAAAAGCCTTCATATAGTCAAATACGATCCAATAAACAATAAATACTGAAAAGGCCACGATAAATTTCCTGGTTGGCCCTGAAATAAAATACAATATGCAGAAGCTGATCACGAGGAAAAGTTGTTCCGGCCGGAAGCCGATCAGCAAACGCGAAAGCAGGAGATACGCGGCCATGATCACCGCGATCGGTAAGACATTCTTTGCCATGTTACTAAACTTTCAACCTTTCTACCAGCTCTTTTCCTGACTCCGCATCAATACCCCTAACCTCGATGTACTCGATATTGGGCGACCAAATCGAGCCGCCATTGATCTTGATAAATATCCTGTTCAATACGGCCTTCTTGCTGCCAATACTGGCATAGACATGATACTGGTGATCATTCGTGGACTTCATTAAATACATCGGGAATTTCTTGTATGATACAAAACGCAATTCATACCTGTCATGGTCCACCGGCTTTGATTTTACTCCATAGGCAAATACGCGCTGAATAAATGAGAGTTCCGCCTGCCGGCCTTGTTCTGTATACCGGATCCAGAATACATGAACAGGATTTTCCTTATCCAGTTGCCCATTCTGCGCCATATTCAATGCACAAACAATGGTGTTGATATTGTGGGTCCTCTGCACATAAAACAGCTGGTTTTTTATGCCCTTTGGAACGGGAAAAGTATCTTGGGGGTCGTTGAATTCAGACGAAAAAAGCGGATGAGGATCAGGTGAAGACGTCGCCATACTGACCAAGGGGGCACCGGCAACGACCAGTCCCCACAACATAGTTTTTATTCTCGAGTGGCCTTTCGCCGTTTTTTGCATTTTCTCCTTGCGTTCTATCGCCTTCTTTGCGTCCCGCAACCGGTTGATGGCCGTGATGTTTGTTAACACCGCCAAAACAGACAAAGGAATGATCAAAACAGACATCGATTCAAAAATGTGAAAGGAAATTCCGGGAATGAACAATTTATAATTGCCGCCGATAAAATGGGCTGTTATTCCACAGGCGATCGCCGCCACACCAACTGTAATCACCCGCTCAGGTCTTTGCATTAACCCGCCTTTGGATTCCACACCAAGACCTTCCGCACGTGCCCGGGTGTAGCTGACCATCATGGAACCGATCAAGGCGATAAAAGCGATGAGAGACCCAATGAAATAATGGTGCGCCACCAGGTAATAGCAAATTCCAAGAAACATGAAGAGTTCGCTATATCTGTCCAAAACAGAATCGTACAACGCTCCGAAAGCGGAACTCATGTTACCTAATCTTGCCACCTGTCCATCGAGCATATCGAACAATCCGGCAAATAAGATCAGGGCGCCCGCCCAACCCACATAAGAAAGGTCCCCGCGATTGCCTTCTTCACCTCCTGCAATGAACACGATGGCTACGCCGATATTCAGCGAAAGTCCGATCGTGGTGACCATATTGGGTGTCAGTCCAAGCCTGATCAGTCCCCTTACCAGGGGATTGATGATTGTGTATATGCCTTGCTGCAGGCCTGTTCTGATGGAACGGTTCTTCATTTATGATTCATTTGTACATATGATCCTTATGTTAAAAATCAAATTTAAATCTTCCCCTTACACCCCATTCAGAAACATCCGGGTGATTCAGGTAGGTAAACCGTTTCACGAGGTCTATCCGAAACAACTTGAAAATATTCGCGATGCCAACGCTTGCTTCAATATACGGCCCGTGGTCAAGCGCAAAGGTTATGGGTTCGCCATTCTTGTCGGTCGGATATTCATACAGCCCGGGATTTTTCCGGGGATCATTTTCTGACCGTACAGCACCGTATAAGACTTTTACCGCCATGACTTCCCTGAGTTTTAATTTCCGGAGCAAAGGAATACGGTTGAAAATGAATCCGTTGAAATGCTGGTCAATATTAACGCTCACATAGTGATCACTCACAAATTCAAGAAAATTCATCAGGTTATACGAATTGATCTGATAAGAATAGGTCTGGTTTGCCCTATGAATAAACTGCAAGGGGTAAGGCAACTGATTAAACAGGTAACCACCTTCAAATACCATATCTGCATATCCAAGAGATGAGAGGTAGAATCTTTTTTCCATACGCAAAACCAGGTTGCTGTAGTCATATTCACCCCCAAACGAGCCTTTAATGCCTTTCGTATAGCGCATGGTAAAGATCGGATATTGGTTAACAATTGGAATTCTATATACCTTGCCCTGGTAAAATTGTTCATTTGGCGCCCAACGCAATTCGGCCGACAATTCAGTAGTGGTCAGGGCCGGCACATTAACCAGTGAGCCGTTGTCCTCTTTAAAGTATTGCAGTCCCCCTGCGGGCTCTTGCCTCCAGTTCTTGAAACCAACAGTATAAGAGAAATGATTGGAGAATTCATGCACATAATCCAACCGATAGAAATTATTATATAGCCATTTGTCATTGTCGCCTCTCTTAAACGAAAGCAAAAAATTATCTTCCTGCACGAACTGCAATTCCTGGCCCGGGATTTTTGTTTCTCTCTGGGCGCTCGCCCGGATATAGTTCAGCGGGTATTCATAAATGGATTTATTGTTCAAAGAATAGGTAACACCAAGATATCCTTTGTATTGCATATCCTTAAAGCCATAAGCGGCATAGGTCTCAAAATAGAGCCGTTTGCTTAATTTGGCAGTTGTTCTGCCGCCCAGCCTCGCCCTAAAACCTTCGACAGGATTGAAACTGTAAAATGTATTAACGGGACCCACTTCAAATTTACCAAACGATTTATATCCCGCCAGTAATAAGGTGGCAATATCCATAAACCGCCGGTAAGAAGGCATATTCTGCAAACTGTCAATATTTTTATAGACTTTAGCTTCTGACCTGGTCAATGAATCATGACGATGGTTACTCCAGTAACCATCGTCCCTGTTTGCTGCGCTGTCTAGCGTAACTTCTGCAGGTCCCTTATAAAAATCCGGATTTTGAGCATGGTTGATCTTATAATTTTTAAAGGACACCATTCGTTCCCCAAAAAAGCCCCCACCCTTTTCTTTGTTGAGCGCCGCTTCCGCCATTAAATTGCTCTTGATCACGCGATACCTTCCTTCCTCATCTCTTTCAAAATCCTGGTCGATATGCATTTCGCGAACAAAGTTAAGGTTGATATTCGGGCTGATGTACATATTCAATTTCTGGATGGCATAGTTACTGTCCAATGTGACCATCATTTCCCCCCTGAACAAGAAATCATTGACATTGCGGGGGGTGAAATACATTCTTACAAACTTATTGCCTTGTTCATCGCGAATCGTATCCCGGATATAGAACCGGTAAAGCGAAGGGGCTATATCGGCAATCGGACTGATAAATTCATTGGTGAATAAAGGAATATTATTGTTATAGATATCGACATCCTCATACAACCTGTTCAAAAAGGTGCTCACCCCTTTATTGTCTATAAACTCTCCAAAATTCACTTGTTTGTCGCCAAGTATTAATGTTTTTTTCTTCACCGGACTTTTCCGGTAATAAATATCAGCAAGTTTTTCTTCCATATATACCGGAATCAATGATTTGCCTTCCAATTTGGTGCTGTCGATATTTTCGAACAAAAAATGATACTTTCTCAATAATTTACTATTGGCCAATTTATCCGAAAATTTGCTCAGGGCGACTTGTAATTTTTCGTACTGTTCATATTCCACATAGTCATAGTGGCCCGGCCTGTTTTTTTCCTTGTTATTGATCACTTTCCGTATCAGTTCAACAGCAGGATTATCCTTATTGCGATACTTGGGCTTTTTCTTTGATTTTACGGTTACGCTCCCGAGCAAACTGCTATTGGCCTGCATCAATACGATCAGCGTGTCCCTTGCCAGGCTGTCATTGTTAAATTGCTTAACCGTCAGGGACTGATTTTTGTAGCCGATGATGGAAAAGGACAATTGAACAGGCAATTTATCAGTTTCGATAGCAAAATATCCCAGGGAATCCGTGGTTACTCCCCGGCCATTTTTAACGGCCACGCTAACTAAGGACAGCGGTTGTTTCGAAATCGCATCTTCAACAATCCCAATAATGGACTTTGTCTGCGACATTCCGTTCAATGCACACGATAAAAAAAAGATAGCCCCCCATGTCGCCTTTTTCCCTACAGCCTTAATCATGATTCGCCTGTGATTTAAAAACAAAAAACCGCTGAAGTCCATAATTGTACCCGGCAGCAAGTACTATGGAAACACAAATTTTTGAAATGATATAATTTACCCCGACATATTGCGTGATTAAAAACACAAGGGAGACACTTAGCATCAAATAGCCTGCCCAAACCAATAAATACCTGACTGCCTGAGGTAAAATATTGTTATCCTGCGCTTTGAATGCCCAACATCGTCCCAATAGAAAATAAGTAATGCCTCCTGCAAGCGTACCCGCAATATTTCCCGTCACATACCATCGATGAAGCAGGGCTACAAAAAGGATCGTGGTCAGGTAGTCAACAATCGTTGCCGTTAAGGAAACCGCCTGAGCCTTAATAAAAGTAAGCATAGCTTAAAAGAAATTAGTCGCGACAACCAGCTGTAAAAGTAAATTGGTGTATAATCCGGCAAGCAAATCGTCAAACATGACCCCCCAACCCCCCGGTAATTGTTCAAGTTTCTTTATGAACAGAGGTTTCACGATATCAAAAAAACGGAAGAGCAGAAAAGCTGGTAGTATGTACCGGGGAAATAAGGGTATCCACAACAATGCAACACACATCCCTGCCCATTCATCTATCACAATCCGCTGATTGTCCTTTCCCCATATCCCTTCA
>DATHGW010000606.1:0-5789 GCA_035317445.1 Puia sp. | reverse complement strand
CGCCTGCCTTTGTCATGATATAAAAGTGAAAAACAGAACCTTTGCCTTGTTCACTTTTAACGCCGATTTGACCGCCCATCAGCGCGATTAATTTTTCACAAATAACCAATCCTAAACCGGTGCCTCCGAATTTGCGGGTCGTAGAAGAATCGCCCTGTGAGAACGCCTTAAAAAGCCGGTCTATTTTATCCCGGCCAATGCCAATACCGGTATCCCGTACTTCAAAGTTTAATGTTATATTTTCGTTTTGATCGATGCTACGGAGGGTTACCACGATGAAAACTTCTCCCAGCTCCGTAAATTTGATAGCATTGCCAACCAGGTTAATGAGGATCTGTCTCAATCTCGTGGCATCCCCGCTGATTTGTGGGGGAACGTTATCATCGATCTGGTAAATCAGGTCCAACCCGGCGAGTGAGGCTTTAGTCGCAAAAACATCCAGTACCTCTTCAATGCAGTTTCGCAAATCAAAATCTTTTTCTTCCAGCTCCATTTTACCGGATTCAATCTTGGAAAAATCTAAAATATCGTTAATTACTGTCAGCAAATTCTCTCCGCAGGTCTGTATGGTCTCTGTGTAACTGCGTTGTTCAGTATTTAAAGGTGTCCGGGTCAGGAGGGAAGCCATTCCTATAACACCATTCATAGGCGTGCGTATTTCATGGCTCATAGTGGCAAGAAATATACTCTTTGATTTGTTGGCTTCTTCGGCTTCGTTGCGGGCCTTTCGCTCTTGTTCCGTCAACCTGGCCAGGCTTTCTGTTCGTTCCTGTACGCGGTGCTCCAGCACTTTTTTCTGGGCTTTGATGCCCCTGACGCGGAAATGATAAAAAAGCATCGCGATTGCTACTGCACTGATGATCATCAAACTTCTAAACCACCAGGTCATCCAGAAAGGAGGTGTTATGGACAAAATGAGGTTTATGGCAAGGGAAGACCCGTTGTTGCCGCTGACCCCTTTTACTTGGAGCACATAGTCCCCCGGGTTAAGATTGGTATATGTTGCCGTACGTTTGGTACCAATATTATTCCAGGTCTTGTCAAAACCTTCTAACTTATACGAATATTCATTTTCAGAAGGCGCGGTAAAATTTAACGTAGCAAACTCAAAGGATATGACTGAGTTTTTATACGGCAGGGTTATTTCTTTTGTTTCGGAAATATCTGTTTTTAAAGGGGAAGGATCTTCGCCGTTTTTGGCGATGGGAACCTGTTTGTTGAATATTTGAAAATCAGTGAACACTAGTGGAGAATGATATGAATTTTGCTTTATGTTTCCCGGGATAAATTCATTAAACCCATTGAGGCCACCGAAATACATCACTCCCGATGAGCTTTTGCAAAAAGCCTGTTCTTTAAATGCATAAGACTGCAGGCCATCAGCCACGCCAAAATTTTTAAAGGTTTTGGTCGTCAGATTGAACCGGGATAACCCCTTGTCGGTACTGATCCATAAATTGTCATGCTGGTCTTCCAGGATCCCAAATATGGTATTGTTGGGCAGCCCGTCTGCAATGTAATAGGTGGTGAATGAATTGGTTTTTGGGTTGAAATAATTTAACCCCGACATGGTTCCTATCCAAAAATTCCCCTGCTTGTCTTCATGTATTGAACCGACGCTGTTATTGCTCAGGCTGTTCGCATATTCATTATGTACCAGGTGCGTGAATGTTTTTGTTTTTTTATCCAGGATATTCAGGCCGCCGCCATCGGTGCCTATCCACAAACGAGCTTTGTCGTCCTCGAAGATGGAATGTATTTTATTGTTACTAATACTGGAACTGTTTTTTTCGTCATGCTCAAAACAGGTAAAGGAATCATCATCCGGGTTGTACAATTCCAAGCCGCCGCCATAGGTACCGATCCAGATATTTTTATCCCTTTCCTCAAATATTGTCCATACATTGTTATTGCTTAAACTGTTGCGATTGGCAGGGTCATGCTTAAAATGTTTGTAAATATTTTTCCCGGGATTAAATACGGTCAGTCCATCCGCCCAGGTTCCAACCCAAATATTGCCCTTGCTGTCTTCGCAAACATTCAGTACGTAATTCCCGCAAATGCTATTGTTATTTCCAACTTCGTGTTTATAATGGGTAAATATTTTTGTACGGGGATCAAACAAATTCAAACCACCTCCATCGGTGCCGACCCATATTCTCTTTTTGGAATCTTCTGTAATGCACAAAACATTGTTGTCGCTAAGGCTTTTTATATCCGATGTATGTTTGTAATGGACGAATTTATTCGCATCCCTGTTCATAATATCAACTCCGCCTGAAAATGTGCCGACCCACATATTTCCCTTGTTGTCTTTATATGTGCTGTAAATAGAGTTATTGCTCAGGCTGTAGGGGTCTATCTCGTCGTGTGAATAATTGTAAAATCTGCCCGTTACAGGATTAAAAATATCCAAACCACCGTTTTCGGTGCCGATCCATAAATTTCCATCATTGTCTTCACCCAATGAATACACTGCGTCATTGCTCAGGCTATTGTCATTATTCATGTTGTGTTTGAAATGGGTAAACTCCATGGTTTCACGGTCCAGCTTTTCTAAACCTCCTCCATCTGAGCCAATCCAGAGATTGTGGCGGGTATCTTCAAAAATGTCTCTTACATTGTAATTGCTTATTGATTTAGCATCTTTGTCACTGATGTGGAAAGAGGTAAAGGTCTGATGTTTTCTATCGAACAGATTCAGTCCGCCCTGATTGGTGCCCACCCACAAATTGAGCCTGCTATCCTCAAATATTTTGGTAACAAACAAATCGTTCAGACTTTGGCCGTCATGTTCAACGGGAGCATAGCGTTTGAATTGATTTAATTTTGGATCGAACCTGTTTAATCCGCCGTTTTCGGTACCAATCCACAAATTCCCTTCGCTGTCCTTTGTAAGGTTCGTCAGGATATCACTCGAGATGCTGTTGATATTTTTTTCGTTGTGCTTAAAACGGATAAACCGGTTCTTGCTTCTGTCGAACATATTTAGTCCGCCGCCCCAGGTAGCGATCCAGATATTCCCTGCTGAGTCCTCCAGCATATCCATGATAAAATTATGGCTGAGGCTATTTTGATCTCTCAGATCATTTCTATACCAGGTGAAGGTATAGCCATCGTACTTGTTCAGACCGTCACGGGTTCCAAACCACATAAAACCCAGGTGATCCTGTAAAACACATAATACGTTATTTTGGGAGAGACCTGCATTAATGCCCAGGTGCTCAAATTTTAAAGTTGGTTTTTGAGCGGATGAGGAAAATGCCATCGCCAGTTGAAATAGCAAAACCAGCAGGCAGCGGGATAAGGGTTTTTTGATGGGTTTCATAGTTTAGGCAGCAAGCCCGTAAAGCGTTATAGGCGTTTACGAATGGTTAACGCTTTCTTAAGCCGGCTATTTTGCTGCCAGGATGATTTTTATCCTTTTAGTAGATTATGCTTATGCCTGTGTTCGCTGGCGAGTGGCATGTCTTTCGGACAAATTGCGATCTTTTATTTTATATCGTTGTAATGCATTAGGTATCATCTTGTTATTGACTTCATGGACCTGCATCCCCTGGCTTCGTACAATCCCGATGCCAATATATTCAGGCATTGCCCGTTAATGGTTGCCGATCAATTCAATGACAAGCTAACCTCTTACACCAGAAGAAACTTTACTCATTCTTTGACATTTGACCTTTTCTAAATAAAGGTTAACCGGTGAACATCAACATCAATCAAAAGCTATGAGTAAAATTTCAATTATGGTTGTGGATGATCACAGCTTGATCAGGGAAGCATTGGTTCATTTACTTAACCTGGAAGAAATCTTTGAAGTGATCGCTACAACGGGTGATTGTGATAAAGTCATTAAACTAGCAAGGGAAAAACGTCCTGACATTCTGCTACTGGATATAAATATGACGCCGCTCACCGGGTTTGACCTCATTAAATTGCTGCGCAAAAATTCTCCGCTAACCAGGGTCATTGGTTTGTCAGTGCATTCCCAACCCACCTATGTAAAAAAAATGCTCCGGTTGGGAGCAAAAGGGTATCTCACAAAAAATTCAACTTTAACGGAAATGAAGGAGGCGATCATGGCAGTTCATGGAGGGCATGCTTTCATTTGCAATGAAGTTAAAACTATTTTTTCCGAACAACTTTTACAAGATGACGAGGAAAAGATTGATATAAACCTGCTTTCAGAAAGAGAGCTTCAAATAGTGGGATTATTGAAGGATGGACAATCTTCGAAAGAAATTGCGGGGGAACTGCAAATCAGCAGCAGAACAGTTCAGGTTCACCGGCATCACATTCTGAAAAAATTAAGACTGAAAAATACCATTTCCATGATCAGTTATCTTAATTCCACCGCATACGATTTCTAGCAAATGGCGCTGAGCGGGTGCGGCAAAATATATTTTTCAGGAATACGCATATTTGCTTACGGAATAACATCAACATGACTTACTCAGGCAAACTAATCGGATAACTGGTACTTTTTTTATCGGCGTTCCCGTTATCCCTTCTAAAGAAGGACCTTCCCCCGATTGCCCCTTCAAACCTTAAATAGCATATTCCAGTACGCATGAAAAGCAAATTGTTATCCCAAGGGATTTCCATTTTTCTCACGGTAGACTCACAAACCATTGAAGAGTATTTTAATGCGCATGATCCTGCACCTCTATATAAACGGCATTTAAGCCACAAGTTCGAACAGTACATCATGTCCTCCGTCATTGCATCAAAAAGATATTCTACCATCAAATACAAGTTTATCTATAAAACGGCCATCGATGAGCAATATACAGAGCCACTTATTTTAGCCATCCGCACCCATTTTGCCGAAAAAAAAAGGCTCAAAGAGATGGAATTTGAAAAATTTAAAAAACGCGGCTGGGCTTTGCTTGTCGTTAGCATGGTGGTGATGATGGTTTTCAAAGGAGTGGAATCGCTTTTGAAATCCAATGGGCTTGAGATGCAAAGTACTCTTAATAATGGCATGGATATTTTCAGCTGGGTCATTTTGTGGCGGCCTATTGACGTACTCATTTTTAATTGGAACCCTTACCTCAAAGAAATTTGCCTGCTTGATAAATTAAAAAACGCAGAAGTAATCAGGATACAAAATGAGAACTAGCCTTTTAATTGTGATGGTATTGGTGTGGCCAAATGGGATGGCAGCTCAACCCTGCGCAGGATTTGAACAATATTTCTATGCAGACCGGTCCGGACTGCAGGCCGTTGTGCCGATTGTATATTTTCAAAACAAACAAAATTGGTATATAGAATCACATGTAAATTATGAAGGCCTGCAGACCTTTTCCACGTATGTTGGAAAAACCTTTTCGGGAAATAAGGCGTTTTCGTATTCCGTTACCCCGATGATCGGGGGAGTCGTGGGGGCATTAAAAGGGGGAGTACTGGGCTTTAATACAGAACTGAAATACAAAAATTTTTTTTTCAGTTCTCAATCCCAATATATTTTTTCACTTGAAAATAGCAATGTTGATTTTATGTATAGTTGGATGGAACTCGGATACCAGGTGATCGGACCGGCACTTATTGGTCTTTCCATACAGCATACTATGCTCAACCCGACAAATGCAAAACTCGAAACGGGGCTACTGATCAGGTTTAGCGTAAAGAAATGGCTTTTCCCGATATATTGTTTTAGTCCTGCCAGCAGGGACATGTATTTGGTTTTGGGTGTGGCCAGGGAATTCAGCTTTCCAGTAAAAACAACGAATCATGTGCCAAGGGTTAATCCATAAATAATAAGAGGATTTATGAAAAAAAATTATTTT
>DATHGW010000605.1:0-7414 GCA_035317445.1 Puia sp. | reverse complement strand
CAGTAATTGCTCAGATTTTAACCCTGGCACTGGGCATCTGGACATTGAAGGGCTTCTTAATTCCTACAATATGCTCCGCAATCCTTCTTTTTCAAATAAAGAAAATGACCTAACCAACCGGCACCCCCTGCAAAACCGGGTAGATCCGTTCGGCCAGCTCATTCGAACGACTGCCCGGGGTGCATGGATGGGGAACCGGGGGTTGATCCACAACGAAAATCAACAAATTGTTCGGGCGTTCAGACTCAAGGCATGGATAACCTGCAGGCTGGAATTTAAGGGCTGGCACCGAAAGGTGATGTCACCCAACCGATATACCGAGCTTTTCTTTCTTGACGAGGCGACGGCATTTGCTGCTGGGCACCGTCCTTGCGCCGAGTGTCGAAGAGAGGATTTCAATCGCTTTAAGAAAGCCTGGATAAAAGGCAATCCTGAGTACGGGTTTAACGAAAAAACGCCCATTGGAAAAATCGACGACATATTGCATCGGGAGCGAATGGATTCGAACGGTAAGCAAGTCACCTTTATGGAACGGATGGACACACTCCCAAATGGCAGTTTCATCGTGCATGATGGAAGGCCTTTTATCGTTAACCAGCCGACCGTAGCCGCTGCCTGGACGGCTTTCAGGTACGAGGAAACGATTGAGATGCTGAAAGGAATTGCGGTTGTCGTACTGACCCCGAAGTCTCTTGTCAATACATTACGGTCAGGGTACAACCCGCAAATGGCTTATAAAAATAGGGCCTGAACTATTTTGATACGCTGCCCTTTACTTTGGACTATATTAGCAGTCACTGACTAATAACCAATCATGCATTACTTGCAGAAGTACATATTCATATCCATTGTTTTTCTGTATATATTTCCGGCATTTGCGGTTGCGCAGAAAATGTCCTCTCAAGGAAAAGCACTGTTGCCTGTACCACAACAATCACAGTTTACAGGCAACACATTCGCTTTAAATCAAAGCTGGACAATGAATACAGATGGGTTGGATAAAAACATACCAGGAGTATTGTCCCTGCAACAAGAGTTGCTAACCCGGTTTAACCTGACTTTGCAAATCGGAACAGGAAAACAACATGTTATTTCACTCATGGTCAGGGATGGCGCCGTCCAGATCGGCCAGACGACCGACACAAACCGCAGCGCGCTGCTACGCCAGGCTTACCGTATCGAATTAACCACAAATAAAATTGAGCTCGTGGCCAATGCGCCTCAAGGGCTGTTTTACGCTGTTCAATCACTGTTGCAATTATTAAAGTTCAATGAAAAAAAAATATCCTTCCCCGAAGGCAGCCTGACGGACTGGCCGGACATGAATCTTCGCATTATTTATTGGGATGATGCCCATCACCTGGAGAAAATGGAAGTGCTCAAGCGAGAAATCAAACAGGCTTCTTTTTATAAGATCAATGGATTTGCGATCAAACTGGAGGGGCATTTTCAGTTTTCATCCGCAGCACCAATCGTTGAACCATACGCCTTGTCGGCTGCACAATTTCAGGAGCTCACCGATTACGCAGCCATTCACTACGTACAACTCATTCCTTATCTGGACGCACCCGCGCATGTTTCCTTCATATTAAAACATCCGGAGTACAAGGATTTACGGGCTTTTCCTAATTCCAATTACGAGTTTTCGGTTACGAATCCAAAAACATTTGAGTTGCTATCCGGCATGTTTAAAGAGCTAATCGATGCCAATAAAGGGGTAGACTATGTATTTCTTTCAAATGATGAAGCATATTATACCGGTAAGGCGGCTGATGAAATTGATTCGGCCAGGGCCCTGGGTGGAAACGGAAAGTTATTGGCACATTTTATTTCCAGGATGGCGGATACGTTAAAACAACTCGGCCGCAAGGTCATATTCTGGGGCGAATATCCCATGACGGTAGATGACATCAAGAAATTGTCGCCGCATCTTATAGACGGAGAGTATGACAGCACCTGGGCGGCGGCAATAAAAGAAAGGGGAATAGGGCAATTGGTATATACCTCCACGCAGGGCGAAGAGCCTTTGTTTCCAAATTATTATCCACTTCCCCCTGAGAAAACACTTCACGATGAAAATGCAAGGCTTTCCGCGAGGGTGCCTGATTTGGAAAAAACAATCGGTCACGCCGTTGATGAAAAAAAATCTGTTATTGCCGGAATTATTGTTGCAGGATGGGCCGACGCTGGTTTACACCCCCAGACATTCTGGCTGGGATATGCAACCGGAGCGGCCCTGGCGTGGAACCATTCAGGAGCCGGCGCCGATGAACTCACGGAAAGATTTTATACAACTTTTTACGGAACAAAGAATGCAGATATCAAAAAAGTGTATGAACTGATGAGCAGACAGGCGCAATTTTATGAAGACAGCTGGGAATGGATGGACTCGGATCTCCGCACGCCCATATTTGGCAATCACTTAACCGTCTATCCTGTTCCTAAGCCTGCGCGGGACCAGAGACTAATGATGTTGCCTGTACCTGATGCAAATAACCTGTCCTTAAAATCTAACTGGGCGGATAGTAATGACAAACGACTGCAGCTGGCCCAATCCTTTCTCAAAGAAAGCGATGAATTGATGCTTTTGCTTCGCAAATTAAATGGGCGGGTAAATAATCAATATAATATTCAGGTGATCAAAACAGTTGCAGATGTATGCAGACAGAATATCCGTATGCTGCTTGATTTGAAAAAAATACACGAATTATTGGCGTCAGCGTCTAAAGCGGCTGTCAATAATCCCGCGAATGCTATTCAGCTGATAGATCAGTCCCTTGATCTTAGTACAATCATAAAAAGAGAACGAAATCATGTGTTGGATTCTTTGACAATGGTCTGGTATAAGGATTGGCTGCCACTGGTAAAAGAAGCGAATGGCCGCATATACCTTCAAAGCGTGGATGATGTGAAAGACCATCGGCCGATCAGGACCTCCGATATGAGCTATTTAATTTACCGCGAATTGAATTACCCGCTGGATAAATGGGCTGAAGAAACACTAAGCGCACGAAATACATTCGCACGCAGGCATTCTTTGAAACAGCGCGTCTTTAACCTGATGTGGAAGCATTACTCCACACTCCATTAAGGTCTGCTGGTGGGAGGAATGATGCCGCACATCCTCAGGTACACGACCAGTTGCCCGTAATGCTCGCTAGCATGCGTCAGCGCGTAAAATGCAAGGTCAAGTCTTGGCAACTTGCTGCCGCGAAAAGGCAACATATCCATCGCATTTTTTTCCGTACATGTTGCAATGGCCTTATGTCCCATGGCAAAGGATTCTTTCAGAAATTTGATGATCTCTGCTTTTGTTTTGATGTTTTCGGGACCGTTCACATCCTGGATATCCGCCCGCAGGGGATCACCGGTAACCGGACTCCAGATGGCAAAATTATCGGTAGCCAGATGTTTTATTTGTCCGGCAAAACTGCGAACACCCTTGAATTCGCTGCCCTTTATATCCAGGCTTTCGGGAGTGAAATAGAATTTATCCTCCGGCATGGCTTCGGCCGTGTTCACAATATTTTTCTCGATATTGTTCAGCAGTCTTTCCATACCGCTCGAAATAGATGGGGATGGTTGAGCCGAAACATTTTGACTGACAAAGAATAAAATGGCGATAAGCATTAGCGACCTGAAGACAGTTGTGCAATTTTTCATGATCTAAATATTTGAAGTTAAATTATTGAACGATTCAATCTAAATTATTCAAAGAATACATCAATTCGATTTGATGGGCAACTGGATAATAAATTCCGCAAATTCACCCTGTACGGATTCCACTTTGATCGTTCCGAAATGTTCTTTTGTGATAATATCATAAGTTAAAGACAGTCCAAGCCCTGTTCCCTGTCCGGTTGGTTTTGTTGTATAGAAGGGTTGAAAGATCTTATCGATAATATTTTGCGGTATGCCCATCCCATTGTCTTTTACCCTGATCTCAACCTGCTTATCTTTTCTTTGGGTACTAGCCCACAGCGTTGCCTGTACGCCCGCGGGGAATTGTTTTATACCAAGCGAATAAAAGGAATTGCTGAACAAGTTCAACAATACCCTGCCGATATCCTTGGTCACGATATTGACCTCGCCAACAGTGTTATCAAAATTGGTCTGGATGGCTGCATTGAATGAACTGTTTTTTGCGCGCATTCCATGATAACTTAACCTCAGGTATTCATCGATCAGTGCATTCAGATCAGCCGGGGATTTCTCTCCGGTATCTGTGCGGGAATGTTGCAACATTCCTTTTACGATCGCATCGGCCCGCTTTCCATGCTGGGTTATTTTTTCCAGGTTGGTTTTAATATCGCCGGAAAGCGCCAAGGCCTCGTCTATTTGTCCATCGCGAAGGGATTGTTGCATTTCATCGATCAATTCTTCGCTGACTTCGGAGAAATTATTTACAAAATTCAACGGGTTCTGGATCTCATGGGCGATCCCTGCAGTGAGTTCTCCCAGGGAGGCCATCTTTTCGGATTGAATAAGCTGGGCCTGGGTTGATTTGAGTTCCCGGTAGGCGGATTCAATTTTTGATTTTGCCTTTTTCTGCAGCCGGTTGTTGCGGTACAAAATAAATGCGATCAGTAAAAAAATTCCAAGTGAGGCGAGCAGGGCAACAAACCTGACCTGGTTCTGATATCTTTCCCTAGCCGCCTCTATTTCCTGTTGGCGTTGCTTTTCGTCAAATGTAAGCAGTTCGAACTGTTGCACTTTTTGTTGGTTGAAGACAGTGTCCTTTATGGCCAGCATCAGGTTCAGGTATTTGAGCACACTGTCCCGGTTGTGCACTGATTCATACAGCTGCATGAGCACTTTACTGGCGTCCAGGGCATAATTTCCAAAATGAGATTTTTGAGACAAGTCAAGTGAAGCCCGGGCATAATAGGAACATGAATCCGGTTTATTCATTTTTTTGAATAACCCCGCCAGGTTATTATAAAGTCTTGCGACTAAATAGGGGATATTATTTTTCTTCGCATCCTCCAAAGCCAGGCGCAGGTATTTTTCGGCAAGCTGATTATTACCCAGTCGTTGCTCAACTGTTCCCAGGACCGCAAGATCCAGGCATGAATACATTTTATTTTTGTTGGGCAGACTGCATAGGTCAACTCCTTTTTGAGCATAGATCAACGCAGAATCCAACCGGTTAAAAACCAAAAATATTACAGCCAAATGAGTGAAGGCATAGTGCAGATCCTGAACGGGCTCGCCGGAAGCCTTTTGCAACAGGATGGCTTCTTTTAATTGCGCAATCGCCTCAGGATAATTCTCCATCTCCCTGTTCAAAATGCCGATACCCGAATGCGCCTCACCCATACTGGCCAGGCGATGATTTTTTAGTCGTGTGGCTATGCGCAACTCTTTGAATGCCCACTCAAGCGCTTTGGGATAATTGCCCAGCACATTGTTTGCAAAAAACAAACTCCTGTCGGCTAAATATATCCCATAGGGATAATTTGATTTTTCTGCAAGATCAATCGCTTGGTTTGCATAATAGAGTGAGCTATCGAACCGGACAAAACTATAGTATTGGGCAAGGGCACCGATGGTATTTATTTTTTCTGTATCTTCTTTAGTATTGTGTAATTGGGTTAACAGGCTATCCAAAAAACGTTGTGCCCGGGCAGACATGGTGAACAAGAAGAAGACGTGGAGAAAAAATAATTTCATCTTGCTTAAGTTAAAAAAATCTACTCCATCTATTGAGCTGGTTTGTTATCATGTCCCTCCCCTGCTTTTACCGAAAATAAATGAAGCACATGGGGGAAGATCGCGTCCATCGTATCCATGGCTCCGGAAAGGGAACCGGGTAGGGTGATCACAAGACTGTCCTTAATGAATCCTGCAATTCCCCGGGAAAGCATGGCATAGGGTGTTCTCTCCTGGCCATAGCTTCTCGCCGCCTCCATGATGCCTGGAATATTTCGTTCTATCAGTGGCTGCAGGGAATCTGGCGTAATGTCTCTTGTGGAAAGACCGGTGCCACCGGTAAATAAAATCAATTCAATATTGTCGTTGCTATATTCTCTGGCTTTTGCCTGGATCTTTTCGGCATCGTCCGGAATGATGGAGTAAGCCGTGTTTTGTATTCCAAGGCTTTGAAGTTTTTCTATTATCGCTTTACCAGACCTGTCCTCGCCCCCACCCTTGGCGATGGTATCCGAACACACGATGACCGCAGCGCGGAGGCCAGTCTTTAGTTTCCTTTTCAAATCGCTCTTACCGCCGGATTTCTGCTCCAGCCGGATGGAAGTAATTTCGATTTGTTTGTCCAGGGGCTTCAGCATATCATATATGGTGAGGGCCACAATGGCCGCTCCGTGCATGGCTTCTACTTCTACCCCTGTTTTGTAAATCGTATGGACCTCAACGGTAATGCTGATGGTCAGCCCATCAGTCGAAAACCGGATCGCAGCATATTCTATGGGCATGGGATGACAGTCGGGAATGGTATCGGAGGTTTTTTTTATTGCCAGCAATCCGGCTGCCCTGGAGAATTCAAATACATCGCCCTTGGGAACTTTTTTTTTCAGTACCGCGTCCATAGCTGCCTCACTTCTTAATACAACGGAGGCAGTGGCCGTTGCTTTCCGGAGGGAAGGGTTCTTGTTTACAATATCGATCATAATGGTTGATTCACTTTCCATTGAAAACTCTCATCATCAAATAACTCCTTTCCCCAAATGGGCAGTTCTGATTTCACTCTTTCCACGATTTCCGAACAGCCATCTATAGCCGCTTTGCGATGCGGCGCCGAAGTAAAAACAAAAAAGCAGATCTGTCCGGCCGCGATCTTCCCGAGGGAATGATACACATGCATACAGGTCAGCTGGTATTTTGGAATGACCGTTTCCCGGATACCGTGCATCATTTGAAGCGCCATATCCGTGTAAGCCGTGTATTCAATAGCGGCGATTCGTTTATCTTCCATCAAATCGGCACGCACCTGGCCCATAAAAATACTGTGGCCGCCAATAGCTGTTTTGGTTTGATGAGCAGCAATTTTTTCGGCAATAAAAGCAGGCTCAATGGGTCCATCAATAAATATATTCTTAACCTGATGTTTCATATTTATCCTCCTGAATAAGGGGGCAGCAGCGCGAGCTCCTGGCCATCGGTGATCGGGGTATTCGTTTGAATCAGCTCTTTATCAACGGCGATCAAAAAAGGCAGTTTTTCCAGTTGTGGAAAGCTGCTGATCAATTCCTTTTTCAACTGGTCAGTATCCGGCACCTGACCGAAAATAAGTTCGGCGTTACCGGTCAATTCCTTCATTTGTCCGAATAATAATAGTTTTACTGCCATAGTAACTTCCAGGCTGCCAGCATGAGTACAACCGCCAGCAGGTTTTTTAAAATGGTTTGCGGAAATTTTATCGATCCCATCCAGGCTCCGCACAATCCGCCTGCAA
>DATHGW010000604.1:0-5681 GCA_035317445.1 Puia sp. | reverse complement strand
ATGACAAACTGAAAAACAACCAGGCCCCTTCTTAAAGAAAGGCCTTTTTGGTTGCCGCTCAGCAGCGCGCCTTTTAGAACATGTACAGATTTGAAGGCCGACAGCACCAATGCTGGATAAAAACCCGAAAGGAATGTCACCATTACAGCCAGACCAATCAGAAAAACAATAAAAGACGGCCCGTATAAAATACTTGCCGATAAATGAATGCCCAGCAGGTTGTTTACGAAAGGGATGCAAATGACGACCACCAGCAAAGCGCTAAGCAGTGAAAGCAATACCGTGACCCCCGTCTCTCCCAAAAACTGCCATACCAGTTGCGCTTTCCTGCTGCCCAGCACTTTTCTTACGCCAACTTCCCTCGCGCGGTGTACGGCCTGCGCGGTAGTCAGGTTGATAAAATTTACGCAGGCAATAATTAATAAAAATAATCCGATCAGGCTCAAGGCAAGAATCAGGTCCTTGCTAAACACGGCACCGGTAAAATTTCCATAGCGGGCGTCAAAATGCATCTCATCCAATGGCTGCAGCCATAAATCGTAATTTGGATTAACAGGTTTGATGTGTTTATCTACAAATTGGACAAGCTGCTTATTGAATGCTCCGGGTGAGCCCCTTTCGTCAAGCTGAACAAAACAGTAATTGCGATCTGAAATGCCGGCCCAGTTGTTCGCATCCGAGTTTTTCACAATCGTTTCATACGACACCACAACGCTAAGCGGTAAGTCTGTGTTGGCCGGCGGATTTTCCAAGATCCCGGTCACCTTCATGTTCATTTCAAACAGCTTTAATGTTTTTCCAACTGCTGTTCTCCACTCGCCAAAATATTTGGAAGCAACATCTTTTGTCAGCAATACGGTATTGGGGTCATTGATGGCGGTTGCCATATTGCCTTGCACCAAAGGAAAGTTGAACAGCTTAAAAAAATTGGGTTCGGCAAAAAATACAATGGGCTCTTTGAATTTTTTCAGCACGGAGCCATCAGGGGCGGTTACGTCTACCTGTGCGTTATTTTCACTGTAAACGGCTGCGGCATTTTTCAGCTGTGGAAACTCGGTACGCAAACCCGACGATACGGGAAAAGGTACCCCTGCCCTATATTCGCCGATCGTTATGTTTTTCCCGATCCGGACAACACGATAGATACTATTTTTATCCGGATGAAAATTATCAAAACTCTTTTCGTATTGAATCACGATGAATAATAAAATAAAAGCCGCAAAACCTACCGTAAGTCCTGCAATATTGATGACGGAGTTGCTTTTATGCCGCTTAAAATTTTGAAGCGCTGTCTTGAAATAATTTCTAAACACGTGATTGATTTTAGTTAGCCAGATATCATAAGATCCTCAAAGACAATGCCTTTGATCAAGGACCTAATAATCAAAGACTTGGAGTGATACTCCAACATAGGACTGTTCGGTTTTGATACAGCTATCGCACGGTTTTAAATTGGCGAGTGGTGAATGGCGAGTGGCGAATAGTTACCACTTGCTACTCGCCATTCACCACTCGCCATAGTCAATATATTTTGTAATAATACCCGTAGAAGAAATTAACTGCTATTCAGTGCGCAGGCTTTTTACCGGATTGGCCAGTGCTGCTTTTATGGTTTTAAAACTTATGGTTATTATGGTAGTAATGAGTATTGCCGCCGCGGCCAGGAGGAATATCCACCAATAAACATCAACACGGTACGGATAATGCTGCAGCCATTTATTTAAAAAATACCAGGCGACGGGTGAAGCTAAAAATATGGCTATGGTCACCAGCTTTAAGAAATCCTTTGATATCAATGCCGAAATAGAGCTCACAGAAGCGCCAAGCACTTTTCTTATGCCTATTTCTTTCATTCTTTTTTCAAGGGTAAACGTTACCAGTCCAAATAAGCCCAGGCATGCAAGAAAAATAGCTAAAAGGGTGAATATATTAAAGATATTACTCAGCTTGTTTTCTTTTCTGTATTCTGCAGCAAGCAGATCATCTACCCAGTTAAATGAAAGGTTTTGTTCAGGGTAAAATCGCTTCCATAGTCCCGGTAAAGAAGTTATAACGCGGTTATTAGAACCGGGAGTGACGCGTATAAGCATGGCCGCCAAATTAATGTCTTTATTAGCAGTTATAATAAACGGTTTTTCCCTTGTTAAAAAGCTTTGGCTGTGAAAATCTTTAACGATGCCTATTGGAACATGCATAAAATCCGGAACCGGCCTATCAAGTTGTGACTCTTTGAAAATGTCTGTATAGGCATCTGATATAAGTACCTTTGTATAACGTGACGAGTCTGACATTCCATCCGAAGGGCGGTTAGGGTCAAAAAACCTGCCACTTTTAAGATGAAGCTTTAATGTTCGGGGAAAGTCAAGATCACAGTGAATAAGTGAAATATGTAGTATCTCATTTTGGTTCCTTGGGTCTTTCATATTAAGAACCATAAATCCCTGCCCGAAGGAAGGGTACCAATCAGCCCTGGTGGAGCTTTCCACTCCAGGTATCCGTAATAATTCCTTTTTGAAATCATCGCCAGATCCACCCCAGTTGGCAAAGCCTATTTGCAATAAATTGTCCTTATTGTAGCCGGGATCTGCATTTTTTAGAAACCTGAATTGAAGATTGGTTGTGATGGAGGCAATAAGGACAATGAATGCAATAGTGAATTGTGTTATAATAAGTAATTTTTTCAAAACGCCCATTCCTGTATTTTTATGTGCAGCGCCCTTCAGTGCATCAACAAGCTTTATTTTAGAGAACATGTATGCTGGATAAAACCCCGTAACCATACAAACCAGCAGAAAGGTGAATATGCTAAGGCAAAATAGTTTTAAACTGTTAAATAATGTCATGGGTAAAGGGTAGCCCAAATATTGTTCCACAAACCTAAACGCGACCGTATAAGCGCCAATAGCAATTACAAATGCTATTAAAAAAATCAGGACAGACTCAAGCAGGAACCTTGACATGATATTGCTTCTTTCTGCACCTACTACCCGCGAAACAGCTGCTTCCCGCATACGTTCAATTGCCTTGGCTGTTGACAGGTTCACATAGTTTATGCACGCTACAAGAAGTATTAGTACGGCTACCAGGGAGAATATGTACACGGTATCTATGCTTCCGTGAATGCCTTCAGGATCCTGATAATTTGAGCGCAGGTAAACATCCTGCATGCGTTGTAAATAATAGCTGTTTTTAATTGAAGCTTCTTTGCTGTTTGTTTTATACCAGGCATTTAATTTCTTTTCAAATTGCGCCGCATCTGTTTGGGGCTCCAACAATAAATATTGTGGCATTGACGCCGGGCTTTCTCCACCTGTAAGTTTATTAAGGTCAGTGTTGGTGCTTCTTAGCATTGCCCTTAGCACAATAATTTGAGCCCTTAAATGCGTATTGTCAGGAATGTCTTTTATTACGCCGGTGATAAGATATTTAGTGGTGGTGCCATATGAAATTTGATAAATTATTTTTCCGACAGGATTATCATTCTTATAATATTGATCTTTGAGCTGCTGGGTTATCACAACATTATCTATACCTTCTTTTATTACCCTGGGATTGCCTTCAACAATAGTGAAATCCAACATATCCCAAATGCTGTTTTCAGCGAGAAGACTAGACATGTTTATGGCTTCTTTCGATTCATCAAACTTCATTTTAGTTTGTTCCACACCCATCCGGCAAAATGCTTTGACTTCAGGAAAGTTTCTCTTTAATTCCGGCCCCAATCCGGAATACACATTTGCTGTTTCCTCTGTTCCATGATTGACAGTTTGAACTCCTATGATCTTGTACAACTGGTTTGAATTTTTCCATTGCTTATCGTATGAAAGGTCATTCAAGACAATGGTTGCAATGATTAAACAGGCCGCAAGCCCTACGGCCAGGCCAATAATGTTTAATGAAGAATACAGCTTACTTTTTAATAACTTGCGTAAGGCAATTTTTAATTCATATTTGAGCATGGCAGGCAAGTTTTGAGGTGAAAAAGGATTTCACAGGAAGTTGTTAATTCAATTCTGGGCCGCGCTGTTTTGGTCAGGCATTCATAAGTCTTATCATCACCTAAATATATGATTTAGCGTTGGTAAATCCAGATGCAATGTCCATATATTCCTTTCGTAAATAAGCCCGAAAAATAATCTGGGAACTGCCCGCTATAGCTCGTACTTTCTATCTTCCTTTAACTATCAGCCAACCAGAGTACACAATGATCTAATCACATTAACAGGCAGCTGAGACGGTCCAGGAAGAACTGTTCCCTAAAAGGGAGGATTTTAAATAATAACTGTAAAAAAAAATGAACCTGGTCTTAGTCAATTGCATAAATCAAGCTAAATTGGTGAGTGGCGAGTAGCAAGTGGTAACTACCCGCCACTCGCCATTCACCACTCGCCATACGCAATTATGACAAACAAGTTAACTAAGGTATTATTCATCATTTACCTGATTGCATTATGCTGGATCATCCTATTCAAATTTAATGTACATGGTTTTAAAAGGTTGAGAAGTTTAAACTTAATTCCTTATAACGCACCTTTAATCTTAAATGGTAAAATGGATTTTGGTGAAATCATTTTGAATGTAATGATTTTTGTACCGTTTGGCATATATGCAGAAATTTTATTTAAAAGATGGACCATTGGAAAAAAACTTTTCTTAATTTTCTTAATTAGTTTAATCATTGAGACACTTCAATTTATTTTCCGCATTGGGGCTTCCGATATTACGGATATAATTAATAATACTTTAGGTGGGCTGATTGGATTAACGATATGTAAAGGAATTGAAAAAGGATTCAAAAATAGTGTCAAGGCACAAAAATTCATAAACATCATGGCAACAATGGGAACTACCTTAATGATTGTATTGTTATTATTACTAAAAATAAACCACCTATGGATATTTAGAATGCATACTTTACATACAGCTAAGTGAATTCCAGTAATAATAAATTCCAAGGCATAGAAATTATAGGAGGACGACTTGCACCGCAGCCAGGGATGTTTATCTTTACCTCATGAAACTACTCATCCGGATTTCTGTGTTCATGGTGCTGATGCAAGCCTGTAGCAAGGGCCACAGCACGCCCCCCGTCGAGACCGACCTTGGGAAGCCTTATGCGCTTCCGACAGGGCCTGCTGCAAACGCCTTATACGACGGTTCCAGCGCGGGCATTTACAAGGGCGTTACCATAAACGCACAGGATAGTTTGGCGACCTTTCAATTCAATATTGCCAATAATGACGAAAGGGTATATGCATTGGAATACATGTATGGATTGCTGAGAGACTCGATGGTGCGCTACAAAATGGATACGGCAACCCAACTGTTGAAATTTCCAAACCAGGAGGATTCGTCTGTCCTGGTCCGGGGCAATTTCTTCCATTCGATCTTTGGATCCTATAAACCTTATTTTGGCGGTAACGCCACCGCAGATTTCGCCGCCGAAGCCGATGGCTCTTTTTCGCGGATGAATGTCAACCTGAACGCCAATCAAACGCTCGATGCGGTGCTAAAAGAGCGGTCCGGCATGCAGGTGTATTGTTATGAAGGATCCTATGAAGGCAGTTATACCAATCCGGTAGTAGGGTCCGACAACGGTCCGATCGCCTTTGTTTTAACGGCAGATTCGGCAGTGGTGATCCAGGCCAGCAAAGCTTTTGGCCAATTTTTTCCTTCTTCGG
>DATHGW010000603.1:0-2494 GCA_035317445.1 Puia sp. | reverse complement strand
CATACTCCTGATCATTTTCAGTGTGCCATCCAGGTCCTGGCCCATTTCTCTCCTAAAACTGTACAATTCAAGTCCGATCTTATCCGGAATGATTTTGCGCAATGGTTCAAGGGCCTTGCCTGTTCCATGTTGCAACCAGATATCTATTCTCGGGGTTCGGTCATTATAAGGTTTGCATAAAATATCCACGTCGCCGTCACCATCCAGATCAGCCAGCCTGGCTTCATGAAAATCCAGACCCTTCTGGAAAACCGTTTTGGAAAATCCGCCATGCCCATTACCATAAAAAATAAATGCTTCGGCATTAGGATTGTCGGCAGCCGGATTTGTTTCCCTCCATTTCGACATCTCTGCTACGAAAATATCCAGGTTGCCATCGCCATTGATGTCGGCTACCTGCAGACTATGGCCGTGAACCAGGCTTCTGCCTACGAGGTCATGGCCGGTCCAGGCCTTGCTGTCTTCCGGATCTCCCGTACACTCATACCATTTTACCGGGCCCTCGCCATCGCCGGGGGAGACCACGATCTGCAAGGTTTTTCCCGGTTTGAATTTTCCCACCGCGACCCTGCCCGCAGCTTCGGCATAATGAATGGCTTTGAAAGTGGATGTATTTGCATCGTATTTGAACCAGCAATCGCCCGCGATGATATCCGTGTAGCCATCACCGTCGACATCGCCCGAGGCCAGGCCTTCAACATAGGATCCGTGTTGTTCATCTTTTCGGGTCGCCTGGTAAATGGTACGGTATTCCCAATTGTCCTTTTTGGGATCTGATGGTATATCGGCCATGTATAGGGCTTTATTTCCCTGGTTCCAGAAGACGAGTTGTGCATTTTCATCGTGCCTGAATTTTCCGATTATCTGATCATGATGTTGTGTCGCCCCTTCGCTTTTTATAATATGCCGCTTCCAGTGATAATTCATTTGCGGATATGGATTCTCCCACCACCAAACATTGCTGCTCTGCCAGTCACCGCCAAAAACAAGATCGAGGTCTCCGTCTCCATCCACATCATAAGCCACGCCGCCCGCCTCTATATTGAGCATCTGGTCTTCGATGATAAATTTTGTCCAGCCACTGGCCTTGCGTTGAAACCAGACCAGCGCAGGCGCCTGCTTCCTGCAGGCCAAAACAAAATCATTCACGCCATCGCGGTCAATATCCGCCACCAAAGCGGCGGTTTGTTCGGTACTCTTCCAGGGCAGGGGAATATCGCCCAGGTCTGTGGCCAGGTGCTTCCACTGGGTTTCCTGAGCCAGGAGCTCATTGAGCATGGCTGGTAGCACAAACATGCACAAGGCAATCGTGACGCGTTTGCAGAATGGGATCATATGGAGATTTTGAGCAGCTCCCTTCAGGTTACTGCAGTTTTATTTTTTCAAAAGTATGCCATTCACGATAATTCCATTTTAAGTTATCTTTAGTAAATATTCCTCCTTGTTCTCACAACGTATTTCCTTAATGATTTAAATCAAATGTTATGTCCAAAACCATTGTCCAAAAAGTTCTCTTTAAGAAAGCGAGGGCCAAAGACCTGTATGACCTATATATGAACTCAAAAAAGCATTCGATAGCTACCGGGGCACCTGCGAAAATGTCGCAGAAAAAAGGGGGTAAATATTCCGCGCACAATGGCTGGATTTTGGGGGAAAACCTCCATCTGATAAAAGATAAACTGATCGTACAAACCTGGAGGGGGCAGTCCTGGAGCCCTGAAGAAGCCGATTCCATATTCACCATTTTTCTCGAACCCAAAGGCAAAGATGTTGTTTTGCACGCTATCCATGCCAATGTGCCCGATAAAGAATATGATGGGATTGTCAAGGGATGGCACGAACATTATTGGAAACCCTGGAAAAGATACCTGGCAGGCAAGCCCATTGCGAAATCGATCAGCATGTAGTGGAAAAGATGATCACTGGAATATTGAACCCAATTAATTTTGCAGCTACAACCTTAAATTGATCGATATGGCGGACAATCCATCAAAAGACATACCGTATGATTGGAGCAGGTTTGTACAGCGGGTGAACATCAACTCCGATCTGGAAACAATCTATCACGCGTGGGCCACTAAGGAAGGATTGGAGACCTGGTTCCTTCGCAAAGCCATTTTTACCAATGCAGGATTAGCCACGAACCCGGCTGATTTTGTGCACAAAGGAGATTTGTATGAATGGTATTGGCATGCATGGGGAGACGATACTGTTGAAAAAGGGATGATCCTGGAAGCCAATGGAAAAGACAGGATCAAATTTTCTTTTGGCAAGGCCGGTGAGGTGACTGTCACCGTTAAAACAGAACTTGAAACATTGATTGTGGAACTGGTCCAGGAAAAAATACCCCTCGATGAAAAGAGCCAGGTAAGCTTTCATGTAGGATGTACCAAAGGATGGGTTTTTTATATGGCCAACCTCAAATCCATTCTTGAAGGTGGCATTGACCTGCGTAACAAGAATGTGACACTGAAAAATATGATCAACGCCTGAA
>DATHGW010000602.1:0-4111 GCA_035317445.1 Puia sp. | reverse complement strand
TAAATGATTTGTTCGCATTCAGCTGCAGTTTTTTATTTTTTGCAACCGTATATACTAATGATGCGCCCGCCACAACCAGGCTTCCCCTGGGCATTGAAAATTCCAACACAATTGTTTGCGCCGCTACCGGTTTGCTATCATAATTAAGTAATAGTGCTGTGGAACTATTGGCCGTTGCCATTCCTGTTTCAGGGTGGCAACTCCCGGCGGATATCTTCAGTATGACTGATTCCGTATTGGCTGGAGCCACTATGGATTTATCCGGTATGAATGGGGGAATTTTTATTTCAAGAACACCTGCGGCAGGAATGCTGATCACAGGACTTGTTTTCCATCTTTTCAACATTTCATTTCCCTCAGTGGTAAACTGGAAACCCTCGATCAGGTACAGTTTACTCACGCGCTCGGTCCTGGAACTGCCAGCCTCCTTCAGCCACTCAAAAACAGCAGTGATCAGTCTGGTCTGCATCTTATTGTCTGTCGGAAACGGAATCACCGGAAGCAATTGCTGGCGGATCGCTTTAGCAAGACTGGAGGCCTTTCCAAATTCCTTCGCACGTGCTTTGGTGGGCTTTGTTTGTCTTACCCGGTCGGGAACGGCACGGGAACAGTACTTCCCATTCCTTTTATAGAAAATCAGATTCCCGATCCTTCCGGTTAAGATTACATCTTTTTGTATTGCCATAATAAGAACTGTCTGGTTTTTAGATACCGGCTTCCTGCCGGATTAATGCCAAATATAGTGTGCATTTGGTTTAAGTCCAACAATTCTCCAGTAAATGCTGGACTGATGCTGGACTTGATCCAAACAATGACCGTAGTCAGCGGGAAGCCATCCCGGTTGCAACTTCTTCTCAAGCAAAACAATTTTGAACGGATAAACTAATCCTTTCGATAAACAATGGTCATGGAAATAGTGATAAAGCAGGTGAACACTTACGACCATATAGACCGGCTAACTACCGTAACGCATCAAACGGCTTCCCAAGAAGTAGTCACCATTGCGCAAAATGATTACAATGAAGTAGGACAACTAAAAGATAAAAAAATACATCAGTCCGCTTCCCATCCCAGCTCACTGCAAAAATTGGACTATTTCTATAATATCAGGGGATGGCCTAATAACATTAATAAGCCAGCTTCCTATGAATCCAATGGCAATTGGAATTCTTCTCTTGGTGGTATTGAAGTCTCTGGAAACCAAGAGGCAGAAAAGCAATATACAATTGGCATAGGTGAATTTATTCAGAATTTTTTTTTTACATTGTTTGATCAATATACAAAACCACAGGATCATATCACCGACAACTAACCATTTATGCTGGCAGTAATAAATATTTATCAAATAGCTGTTGGTATTATCAGTTTAATCGTTTTTGTAGGCACATTAAAAAAATCGCTGGGGAATGATATTAATCTAAATCTCGCATTCACTTCTCTCGCCTTGATCGCGCTAATAGTTTATTTAATTTATACCAATGTATTAATGTTAATAAAGAAAGGTAATTTTAAAAGGCTTCTGCAGATTAATATCTGGGTAAATTTTGCGCAAGTCTTTTATCTTTCATTGTTAGGGTTTAGCTATTATATTTTTATTGGTATTCAAATAATGCCTTATTTCTTGTATAAACAAAATATCAATCTTGGCGTACATTATGAATTGTTCAATGTTAGATTCAGCTTTTCATATCAGGCCAATGAAGAAATTGCATTTGGATTAAATCTTATACCACTTATTCTATGCATATTGCTCAACCGAATTCTCAATAAGCATTTAATCGAAACTCATAAAGAAAGTTTCAAATAGTTAGCCAAACAATACGGAAATAGTGTCCTGGCCCAGGACAAATTCACCACAATTTTCTAGGAATTTTAGAAAAGATAAATCAGAAACCGAAAATATCACCACAAGTATTTGCAAGTCAATTGGCTTATTTATAAAATATTTTTTCATGGAGAAAATAAAAAAGGATGATTTACCAAAATGGCTAGATTCGGGGAAAATTTGATGCAATTGCAAGCGGGACAATAGGGCCTGCAACCGAATTCTAAAATCAAGTTAATATTTCGAACCAAGCCAGTCAAAATAATGGAAATGAGGAAGACTCTAAAGACAAAAAGAAGGGTGAAAAAAAGAGGATGATCCAAAACCACCTAAACGACAATATTGGCAAGAATTTGCAGACGATGTAGGAAATGATGGGACAATGGTGAGGATGTTTTTTAAATGGTTGCTTGGTAATCCATTTGGATCGGATCGTGAATCTTTTAAAAATGATAGAGTGGCAAATGAAATGCGCAATTCTCCTGGAGTGGATAAAGCCAGGGAAAAATTCTATAAATTAGGTCTGACGTCTGGGCACTATGACTGCGGCCTAAGCGGCATTGGAAAAGCGGGATTCAATCCAATCCAACAATTTGTTGGTAGTTTTGATTGGAACATAGTGGTAAAAGGAAATACTTTGGAATATTCCCTTACTAATACTACTGGATTGTGGTCTGCAGCTTTCCATCTTACTCCTCACAGCTGGGATGATGCAAAGGGCCCTATGGGAAACTTCACCCAAACGTATATATTTACAGAGGCTATAAAGAAATAATTATGAAAAACCGAATATTATTTTTATTTATGAGTTTAGGACTATTTCAAGGGTGCACTGGATTTTTTACAAATGAACATTTATTCGGAAATTATTATTTAACCGCTACAGACGTTGAAGATGATTTATCTCTATCTTATCATAAGCCTGAAGATGGTAGTGAATACGGAGGAATTATATCTGCGACTGTATTTGCAATTGGGTATAATGAAAAATATATTATAGTCAAGCAGCATCCAAAAGTATTGTCTAAGCCTACCAATAAGAAAATTACCAATTACTTTATTTTGCCGATAAAGAATGATTTTAATTACAGAACCATGAATGGGTTAGTTGGGCCAATTACTTACGATCAATTTGTATTGAAGCGCCATGAATTAGACATTCCCGATAGCCTAACTTTTAGCAAGGAATATGAAAATCTGAAATAATAAACGGACTTCGGTTTTATGTTGTATCTAAATATCATTGAGTACTTATTTTATTCGGCTGATAAGCAATATCAAAAGTGGGGCGAGAAAGATATTTCAACGGTTTATGCAATATGCTATATTGCCCTATTGCAAGAATTAAACTGCTTCACTCTAGCAATTCTATTATTGATTTTCAAGGTCATTACTGCATTACAAATATCAAAATTATTCTTTGTTATTTTGTTTTCATTATTTATAATATTGGATTACATCTATGTGTACAAGATCAAAGGGAAAATGGTTGTACTCCTGAAATTCCAATCGACATCTAATATTAAAAAAAATAGAAATGCTGCTATCTTATATGCGGCTCTATCATTCGCCACTTTTATTATCACTATGATATATTACTTAGCAAGTTGATTCGAATGATAGTAGGGCATGATGAACTCCGAAAAGGACCTCTCCTCTTAATGATAGTTAAGGCAATCTCACCTGTTGTGTTGTCTCGTTTTTGAAAGAGAGTCGAAAAAAAGTGAAACATTATATGCTTCCTTTTCGTCTGAAAATCCAATTAAACGTATTTTCTTGTTGTCACTAATCTCTAAGTCAACATAGTATCTTCTACTATAGCTCATCCAGCCTTCACTATCTCTTACCTTGAATTTGATTTCAGGTGCAAACCTATACGAGTCAAAAGATTTCTGAATAGAAGTGCGAAATATTTTTTTTAAAATATTTCTACTTTCAATTTGAATTTCACCCGATTCTAAATTGAATCGAATTCGATTTATGTAATCAAAATCTTGCCATGATTTAATCAATACAATTGAAAACAGAAAAAGCGTGGGGATCAAATAAAAAGATTCGCTTTTCATACTGTAGACACCATAACTCAGGGCTCCGAACAAAATCAAGTCATTTATTATTTGCGCATTAAATATAGTCGGTATGATTTTAATACAATGATCGTCACGAACTATTTTAATACCTTTAAAATTTGATTTTTTTATATAATTTTCAAAATCGATAGGTGTTTTTGGAATCATTAGACCGCTTTTGCTTCTTCAATTTTACCGAAAAATATTGGTGCGGCAG
>DATHGW010000601.1:0-13287 GCA_035317445.1 Puia sp. | reverse complement strand
TGGCAACCTTATACAGGTCATTACTGTATTTTGATTTGCCCAGCACTTTTTCAACGTCACCGATAGAAATGGTGGGCTTGATCTTTTCTTTCATGGCATATTCCTTGGCCTCATAACGCATCATGGACGCCAACTGCCTGTCCAACTCGCGTACTCCGCTTTCGCGCGTATAATCTTTGATGATTTTTTCCAGTACGTTATCGCTTATTTTGACGGCGATATTTTTTAACCCGTGAGCTTCTTTTTGTTTTGGAACAAGATGCCTTTTTGCGATCTCAATTTTTTCTTCCACCGCGTAGCCGCTTAAATCTATTATTTCCAGGCGATCCCTGAGTGCAGGCTGGATATTGTTGATGTCATTGGCTGTAGCAATAAATAATACCTTGCTCAGATCGTATTCAAGCTCCAGGTAATTATCATAAAATGTATGGTTCTGCTCGGGATCCAATACTTCCAGCAATGCGGATGAAGGGTCGCCCCTGAAATCTGCGCCTACTTTGTCGATCTCATCCAGGATGATGACCGGGTTAGACGACTTAATTTTACGAATGGATTGCAGTATCCTTCCGGGCATCGCGCCAATATAGGTTTTGCGGTGTCCGCGTATTTCACTTTCATCATGCAGGCCGCCGAGACTGATGCGTACATATTTTCTGCCGATGGCATTGGCAATGCTCCTGCCCAGCGAGGTTTTGCCAATGCCGGGAGGGCCTACAAAACAAAGGATGGGACTTTTCATATCTCCTTTGAGCTTCAGTACGGCCAGGTATTCCACAATTCTTTCTTTTACTTTGGCCATGCCATAGTGATCATGATCCAGCACTTTTTTTGCTTTTCTCAGATCATAAGAATCCTCTGTATAATCCAGCCAGGGCAGGTCCAGCATCAGGTCCAGGTGATTGTACACGACAGAATAATCCGGCGTGCTGGCATGCATGCGTTCCAGTTTCTCGATGCCTTTTTTGAACAATTCCTTTGCAGCAAGAGGCCATTTCTTTGCATCGGCCTTCTTCTGCATTTCCTTGATCTCCCGTTCATTCGTATCGCCGCCCAACTCGTCCTTAATACTTTTCAACTGCTGTTGCAAAAAATATTCGCGCTGTTGCTTGTCCAGCTCGGTCTTTGTCTTATTGGTAAGTTTATTCTTCAGTTCAGCAAACTGCAGTTCTCTTTGAAGCAATTGCATGAGCAGGTCAGCACGGGATTTAATATGGTGTATCTGAAGCAGCTGCTGTTTTTCATGCAACTCAGTATTCAGGTTACTGGAAATAAAATGAATCAGGAATGCCGGGTTCTCGATATTCTTGAGGATGATCGAAGCTTCTGAAGGAATATTGGGCGATAACTGAATGATCTGCGCGGCCAGGTCCTTGATATTCGAAACATAGGCTTCAAAATCCTGGTCCTTAGGAGCTTCTTCTTCCTGTAATAACACGACCTGGGCTTTAAAGTAAGGGTCTTCAGCGGTTACTGCGCCCACTTTGAAGCGACGCTTCCCCTGGAGGATCACGGTTGTGCCACCATCAGGCATCTTGATCAGTTTAATGATGCGGGCTACCGTACCCACGTCCACCAGGTCGGTTACACCTGGATCTTCAATGCTACTATCTTTTTGCGCCAAAACGCCGATCAATTTGTCAGCCTTGTACGCATCGTTCACGGCCTTTATGCTTTTGTCCCTTCCCACGGTTATTGGCAATACTACGCCAGGAAAAAGGACCGTATTCCGGAGGGGCAAGACCGGTAATTCTTTCGGTACCTCAATGTCAGTAAGGCTTTCGCCGTCGCTCTCGTTCAATGGAATAATGGGCATGAAATCCATCTCATCTTCAGACCTTTGGAAAAAATTCGTCTCTTTCATATTTGATTTATCCGTGACAAAATAACACCTGTTATCGAATTATCCTATATTTTAATGTGAAATGTATATGGCTCAACATTAGTGCCGAACAGGATTTGAAACGTGAAAAGGCTAAAACGCGAAGATATGTCATCCCAGGAGCACGGAGCCGGCTTTGGCTCATGCTTTACTGTAATAAATAAAAAAAACCTCTTGTTACAGAGGTTTAACTGATTAAAAAGAGAGATGTTAAAATAACCTCAATCCAACATAAACCTGGAAACCCTGGTTCTTCCACTGGTCCTCATTTCCGAGATCATTAATATCATTTAGTCCGATAAAGTACCTGGCGCCCGCTTTGAAAGCACCCAGATTCACCTGAGCCCCGCCCATAACAGAAAAATCGCCTTTTTTGAAGGCATTCCTGCCATTCACAATGATATTCTGACTTTGATCCATGAGAATCCCAAATTGTGGGCCAGCCACAAGGCTTAAAATAGGAATGGGTCGATAAGTTAACAACAATGGAATGCTCAAATAATTTAATGTGACATCCCGATTAGGTATGCTTCCGATGCTGTTATAAATATCGCCAAATTGGCTGGAGGTGGTTGTTTTACTTTGGTTCCACAATAGTTCCGGTTGAATTCCCCATTTTTTGGTAAAATTGAGTTCGGCGAAACCACCCAAACTAAAACCATAGTTGAATTGGTCGTTGAAAGATCTGCCTTCAATCTTATTTACGTTCGCTCCGCCTTTGATACCAATATGAAATCCCTGCGCATAAGAACTCATAACGGTCATGACTACCAGGAATAGAGATAAGACAATTGATTTTGTTTTCATATTACTTGTTTTAAGTTCAAAATAAATTCAAATATATTTTATGTTGAACGATATGAGACCGTCAGAAATTGTTAAAAAAACCTAATGAGTTGTTAAAGCGAGCAGAATTTTTTATCCAAGTTCTATCACCGTGATCTCCGGCAAAATCCCGACCCTCCCCGGGTATCCGATAAAACCATAACCACGGTTTACGTAAAGTTTTTGTTTGCCCTCTTCATATAAACCCGCCCATTGTTTATAGACATATTGTACCGGACTCCACTTGAAACCCGGTATTTCTATTCCAAACTGCATGCCATGGGTATGGCCTGACAACGTGAGATCTATATCGCCATATTTGGGCCTCACTTCCGCATCCCAATGGCTGGGATCATGGCTCATGAGGATCTTGAACGGGTATTTTTCGGCGCCCGGATAAGCTTCATTCATTTTACCCTTTTTCGGAAAACGTGCTTTGGCGCTCCAGTTTTCTATTCCGATCAGGGCGATCTGTTCATTGTTTTTTTCCAGCACCACATGCTCATTCATCAGCAGCCGCCATCCCATTTGTGCATGTATTTGTTTCAGGTGTTCCAGGTTCGCCAGTTTTGCTTCATCGCTGTCCCATGTGGCATAGTCTCCATAGTCGTGGTTACCCAGCGTGGAGAAGACACCCATCGGAGCCCTGAGTGTGCTGAACAGATCAACATAATCCACCATTTCTACGGACCGGTCATTCACCAGGTCGCCGGTAAATAAAATGATATCCGCTTTTTCTTTCAGGATTTCTGCCACCCCTTTCGCAACCGCCCGCTTGTCGGTAAAACTACCCGAATGGATATCCGAAATCTGAATGATCTTAAGCCCTCTAAAAGACGCCGGCAAATGATCGAATGCCAGCCTGATGCGATTGATCTGGTAATTGTACTTGTTGCCAAACCCGTAGATCAGTGTTGCAAAAAGGCCGCCGCCAAAAGCCAGCCCCAGCCAGCTTAGAAATAAAGAGCGTGTAATGCCTTCCCCACTCAGGTTTTCACCTTCTGTATGCCTGAAAAACAATAGACCGCTTGCCCATTGTAAGAGCCTCCTGATGTCATCTACCAGGAAAAAAACAGCGGCAATGAGTTTTGCGAATAAAAGACCCAGGATGGTGGCAAAAATATAATTGCGCACGTTTTTAGGCCAGCTGTCAACATTAATAAGTGGGATCAATGCAAGGGTCAGCAGGACCGTAATGGAAATGACCCAATAGCTGCTGTGGATGATCAGCTTTATTCTTGAAGAAGCACCCTGGCTAACCAATTTTACTGCCTGGAAAACGTAGAAGTCCAGCAACAGCATGATGACCATAATGATCCAGATAAATCCTGAGTTGCGCATGAATTAAGATTAACTTATGATAAGAAAAATACCCTTAAAATCCGGTAAACTCCTCCAACTGCAGATCGACAGCCTCCAAAGTGGCCCGGTCTGCGATCTCATCCTCACCATTGAATAAACGATCAACCATGGAAATAGGTAATTTGTTCGGATGCACCACCACACGCATAAAATGCAGGATACCCGTGAGGTGCTCCATGCCGCGCAGATTGCCTGCTCTTCCGGTTGAAACCCCGGTCAGAAGGGCCTTTTTTCCTGCCCAGCTGCGTTTGACATCGGAGATATCAAACATACATTTCAGCACGCCGGGAATACTGCCATTATATTCCGGCGAAATGAAAATGAATTTTTGCGCGGGTATCAGGATGTCTTTTTCAATCTCCTGGAATGTGGCATTGCGCTCAAGCACCGGCATGCCTACCAATGACAACAGGAGCGCTTCGACGCCTTTTTTCCGCAACAGTTCCTGGTACAGTTGTGCGACCCTGATCGTATTGCTGCCTTTCCTGTTGGTTCCTGAAATGATTACGTACATCGTGGTCTTATAACGTCCCGGAGGAATGAATGTTCCTGCAATTTATGACGAAGCTGTATTTTTGCCAACGCGGAGCAGGTTAATCCCCAAATGGGCAAAACTAAATTTTGTTGTTTTGCTGTTTGGAGACATCTTTACGAGGGTTGCCCCGAAGGCATTTCCGGCTTGAATTGCAGCTCGAGCCTCAATTGGTCATCATAAAAAGTTCGTCCGAAAGGGCTATGTACATGGGAAGGACAATAGGTATAGCAAATCAGAAGGGAGGAGTGGGCAAAACCACATCTGCGATCAACCTGGCGGCCAGCCTTGCCGTGCTGGAATTCAAGACCCTGCTGGTTGATGCGGATCCGCAGGCCAACAGTACCACCGGCGTAGGCTTCGACCTGCATAACATCACCCAAAGCCTGTACGACTGCATGGTGAACAATACGCCTGCCCGGGACGTGATCCTGAAATCTGAAATACCCAATCTCGACGTGGTTCCATCCCATATTGACCTGGTGGGCGCCGAAATTGAAATGATCAATTACCCAAACCGGGAAAGTGTGCTGAAGGGCATCCTGGAGCCGATTAAAAACGACTATGATTTTATCATCATTGACTGCTCTCCTTCTTTGGGATTGATCACGGTAAATGCGCTCACGGCTGCCGATTCGGTCATCGTGCCCGTGCAGACTGAATTTTTTGCTTTGGAAGGATTGGGCAAGTTGTTGAACACGGTTAAGATTGTCCAGAGCAGGTTAAATCCCCAACTGGCCATAGAGGGTATCCTGATGACCATGTACGACGGCAGACTGCGTCTTTGCAACCAGGTGGTGAGTGAGGTGCGCAAGCATTTCGATGAGATCGTTTTCAATACCATCATTCATCGCAATTCAAAGATCAGCGAGGCCCCTAGTGTAGGCAAGCCCGTGATTTTGTATGATGCATACAGCAAGGGAGCAGCCAATTATCTCAACCTTGCTAAAGAAGTCTTACAAAAAAATAACATGACGAAGATAAAGCAGGAAGAAAGGATACTCGAATAGAGTCGGGAGTCAAAGAATCCTGTCATTTCGAGGGATCCTGTCATTTCGAGCGAAGCGAGAAATCAATCAAAGGCGCTTTTTACCTGCTCAGCTGATTCCTCGCTTCGCTCGGAATGACAGACAACGAACTTTCGATACAAAACATTCACATGACAACTCCCAATAAAAAAGATAAAGAGGCCCTGGGCAAAGGAATCCGTTCTCTTTTGCAAAGTATTGACGCCGATTTGAAAACCTCCAGCGGCGATTTAAAAGGATCCGTGGTGGAGGCTGCTACGGGTATACTCCGCATTCCACTGGACCAGATCGAGACCAATCCCAAACAGCCAAGACATGATTTTGATGAGCATGCACTGAACGAATTGGCGGCCTCAATCAAACTGCATGATATCATCCAGCCCGTGACCATTTCCAGACTCCCATCGGGTAAATACCGGCTGATCTCGGGTGAACGCCGTGTACGTGCATCAAGAATTGCCGGACTAAAAGACATCCCTGCTTATGTTCGGCAGGCCAATGACCTGCAGCTCCTGGAGCTTGCCCTGCTGGAAAACCTGCAGCGCGAGGATCTGAATGCAATGGAAATTTCGCTTAGCTATAAGCGTATGATGGACGAATTGAATTATACGCAGGAACAGGTGTCTGAACGGATGGGAAAAGAAAGAAGTACCGTAGCGAATTATATCCGCTTGCTGAAATTACCGCCCGATATCCAGGTCGCCGTACGCAACAACGATTTGAGCATGGGCCACGCCAGGGCCCTGATCAATGTGGATACGGTGGATAAACAATTGTATCTCTTTCGGGAAATCAAGAACAAGGAGCTGTCTGTACGGCAGACAGAGGAACTGGTGAGAAAATTATACAAGGGTTTTCCCGCTGTTAAAGATTCGGTAAAACCCTCACTGCCAGACGCTTTCAAGAAAATTGAAGATAATTTAGCATCTCATTTCAGCACAAGGGTAAAGCTGAATCATAATAGGAAGGGGCATGGCAGTATTTCCATCGAGTATTACTCTCTCCAGGAGCTCAACAAGATACTGGATCAGATCGGCCTCTCCGTTAATTAAGCATGCTTCATGACGATGGTAAAGTATTTTTTTACGGTACTCGGCCTTACTTTACTCCAGATGACTGCGCTGTCGCAGCAAAAAGATACCATTACCTTGCGAGGCGATTCCATCATCACGTCCGGAAAGATCGATTCCCTGCAAAAAAAAGACAGTGTCAGAAAAAAAATTCACGATCCGCATAAGGCCACGCTTTATTCTGCCATCCTGCCCGGGGCCGGACAGGTGTACAACAAGAAATACTGGAAACTGCCGATCGTTTATGCGGCATTGGGCATACCCACCTATACTTTTTTTTACAACAAGAGCTGGTACCAGAAATGCCAGTATGCGCTCGTTGTGCTGACGAATGGCAGCACAGGCGACAGCCTCAACAAAGTGGATCCCAAATTGCGTCCGCTGGCAGCAGCCTACGGGTCCGACTATGCCTCGTCCAGCCTGATCAATTATCGCAATGAATTCCGGAAGGATCAGGATTATTCTGCCCTGTTCTTTTTGCTTTTCTGGGGCCTTCAGATCGTGGATGCTACCGTCGATGCCCACCTGAAAGACTTCAACGTAAGCAGTGACCTCAGCCTGAGCATCAAACCGGCCCTTTTTCCCGGAACAACAGCAGCAGGCATCAGCTTCGTCTTTGACATACATAAAGGAAAGTCGAGGATGATCAGTAGGGAATAGAGAATAGAGAGTAGAAAATAGAGAAATCTATTAGTGACGAGACTCACCACTCCCTGTTCACTATTTTCTATTTTCTACTCTCTATTCTCCATTCCCTATTCACCATTCCCCTCTTTTCCCTAATTTTCGTAAAATTTTGAACATGCGCATAGCATTGGTTGGATATGGTAAAATGGGCAAGACCATTGAAGAAGTGGCGATTCAAAAGGGGCATGAAGTGGTTTTGAAAATTGATATAGACAACAGGAAAGAGTTGGATGCAGCCCATCTCGCCGGCGCTGATGCGGCTATTGAATTCACCGGACCCCAGAGCGCATTTGGCAATGTGATGGCCTGCCTGGAAGCAGGTATCCCGGTCGTGTGCGGGTCTACGGGATGGCTGGATCGATACGAGGAAGCCAGGAAATATTGCGAATCCGTACACGGAACCCTGCTTTATGCAAGCAATTTCAGTATCGGCGTAAATATTTTTTTTGAACTGAACAAAAAACTGGCTCAGCTTATGTCAACCCATGCTGATTATGATATTAGCATGACGGAGATCCACCATACCCAGAAAAAGGACGCGCCGAGCGGCACGGCGATCAGTCTCGCCGAACAGATTCTGGAAAGCATTGCCAGGAAAAAATTATGGGTGAACCATATCAGTGACAATACCGATGAGCTGGAAATCATTAGTGAACGGATTGACCCCGCGCCTGGCACCCACAAAGTAAAATACAGTTCCGCAATAGATGATATTGAGATCATCCATACTGCGCATAGCCGTAAAGGTTTTGCCGCGGGGGCCGTACTCGCAGCAGAATTTATCTCTAATAAGAAGGGGGTTTTGGGGATGAAAGATGTGCTGGGGTTTTAGATTTATCCCGAAATCTGTTCCCCTTCGTATCTTTGCACTCCAATTCGTGTCACATGCTTTCGAAAAAATCTCAATACGCGTTTCAGGCCCTCATGTATTTGGCAGACAAGAGCAAGGAACATCCCGTGCTGATCGCGGAAATATCCAAAAAGAAAAAAATCCCCCTGAAATTCCTGGAAAACATCCTGTTGGAGTTGAAAAAAGCCGGTATCCTGGAAAGTAAAAAAGGCAAGGGCGGGGGCTATTATTTTGCCCAGAATCCCAAAGATATTGCCCTGGCCACCATCATGCGGCTGCTCGACGGGCCTATTGCCCTACTACCTTGTGTGAGCCTGTATTTTTATGAAAAATGCAAGAACTGCGATGAAAAAAATTGCGGGCTGCATGAAGTCATGATCCATGTTCGGGATGCCAATCTGAAGATACTCGAAAAGAAAACCATCGCTGACCTCTCTAAAAAATATTCCTGAGGAGTTATTCCATGACCTGCCGGATCAGCTTTGACAGTTTGCCCGCCCAAATCGCGTATTCCTTTCCTGAAAAATGTAACCCATCTTCCGCCACGAGGCCGGCATCTGATCCTGCTTTCCTGCTTTCTTCAGTGATATCGATATAGCGCACCTGGTATTGCAAGGATATGGCCCGGTTGATTTGGTTAAACGAATCGATTGCGTGGGCAATAGCCACCCGGTCGCTTCCCTGCGCAAAGGGCGTAACAGAATAATCCGGAATAGATAGCACGGCGACATGACCAGGCAAACCGCCGGCGAAACGGATGGATTTTTCCAGCAGCAGGCCGAATTCCCGCTTGTATTGATCCAGGCTTCTTCCCTGGTATTGGTTATTCACGCCAATCAACAGGCTGACCAGGTCATAGCGCTCTTTTTCAGGCGGATTTTTTTCGATATGATGGATCAGATCGCCGGTAGTCCACCCGGTAACAGCAATGATTTCAGGCGCATCAAAATGGATTCCCTCTTGCTTCACTTGTGCGACCAACTGCATCGGGAAACGGTCAGCTGCAGCAACTGATTCTCCGATCGTATAAGAATCACCCAGCGCGAGATATGTTTTTGAAGCATCAGTAGCTTGCGGCATAGCTGAAGTTGATGTGAATAAACCGATCAAGGTAATCAACCCAATATATCTAAAGTTCATCGATTTCTTTACTGATAAATACGCAAAGAAGCGATAAACAGTTTTAAAAAGAAATCCCGCAGGCAAAGCCCGCGGGATCGTTTATTCTAAATACTGCGATGAAATTAATAATCCATTCCGCCCATACCAGGAGCGCCACCAGGATGAGCATGCGCCTCTTCCTTCTTAGGTTTGTCCGCCACCACACATTCTGTGGTCAGCAACATACCTGCAATGGAAGCCGCATTTTCCAGGGCAATACGGGTAACTTTGGTTGGATCAATAACTCCGGCCTTGTACAAATTTTCGTACACTTCCGTGCGTGCATTGAAACCATAATCGCCCTTTCCTTCTTTCACTTTCTGAACCACGATGCTGCCTTCAACGCCACAGTTGATCACGATCTGGCGCAGCGGTTCTTCAACGGCACGCTTAACGATCTGGATGCCTGTCGTTTCATCTTCATTAGCACCTTTCAGTTTTTCCAGTGATTCCATGGCACGAATATATGCCACGCCACCTCCGGGAACAATGCCTTCTTCCACTGCGGCACGGGTTGCATGAAGCGCGTCGTCAACACGATCCTTCTTTTCCTTCATTTCCATTTCGGTTGCAGCACCAACATACAAAACAGCCACACCACCGCTCAGCTTAGCCAGGCGTTCCTGTAATTTTTCTTTGTCATAATCAGATGTCGTCACTTCAATCTGCGCCTTGATCTGGTTGACCCGTGCAACGATATCTTCTTTCTTGCCCTTTCCACCAACAACGGTTGTGTTATCTTTATCAATGGTTACTGAAGATGCGGAACCCAGATAGCTCAGGTCTGCATTTTCGAGTTTGTATCCTTGTTCTTCGCTGATCACGATACCCTTGGTCAGGGTAGCGATATCCTGCAGCATTTCCTTGCGACGATCTCCAAAACCTGGCGCCTTGACAGCAGCCACTTTCAGCGTACCACGCAATTTATTCACAACCAGGGTTGCCAATGCTTCACCTTCCAGGTCTTCCGCAATGATCAAGAGGGGGCGACTACTTTGCGCAACCTTTTCGAGGATGTGCAAAATGTCTTTCATGGCAGAAATTTTCTTATCATAAATAAGAATATAAGGATTCTGCAGTTCGGCTTCCATCTTTTCACTGTTCGTTACAAAATAAGCTGAAAGATATCCGCGATCGAATTGCATACCTTCTACCACATCCACTGTGGTATCGGTGCCTTTGGCTTCTTCTACGGTGATGACACCTTCTTTACCCACTTTACCGAAAGCTTCAGCAATCAATTTGCCGATGTTTTCGTCATTGTTGGAGGAGATAGAAGCAACCTGCTGAATTTTCTTGCTGTCATTGCCGATGGTCTGGGATTGCTTTTGCAAATGTTCTACCACAGCTTTTACCGCTTTTTCAATACCGCGTTTCAGGTCCATAGGATTGGCACCCGCTGCCACGTTCTTTAAACCTTCTCCGATAATGGACTGGGCTAAAACGGTAGCCGTTGTGGTTCCGTCGCCGGCAATATCGGCAGTCTTGGAAGCTACTTCCTTAACCATTTGGGCACCCATATTTTCAATGAGGTCTTCCAGTTCAATTTCTTTGGCAACCGTAACGCCATCTTTGGTAACGGAAGGAGCGCCGAATTTCTTTTCGATCACCACATTGCGCCCTTTAGGACCCAGGGTAACCCTGACGGCATTGGCCAGGATGTCAACGCCTCTTTTCATTTTATTTCTTGCTTCGATGTCGAAGAAAAGTTGTTTAGCCATAATGAATATGATTTAATTTAAATAGTTTGAAAAATGATTAAACCCGGGAGCAACCGGTTCTTAGAATTTAGCGATGATATCCGATTCACGCATGCTCAAAAAATCCTGTCCTTCATAGCTGATCTCTGTGCCGGAATATTTTCCGTAAAGCACAACATCTCCAACCTTTACCACTGGTTTCTTACCATCTTCATCAAGTTCACTCACCGCGACCACCTCACCGCGCTGAGGTTTTTCCTTAGCGGTATCGGGAATGATGATGCCGCCAGATGTCTTTTCCTCTGCTGGCGCAGGTTTAATAAATACCCGGTTTTTAGTGCCCGCAATTGGCGAGATTCCTAACTTCTTAGCCATAATAGTATTGATTTTGTTTTGTGAATAGATTAATAAATACCCTGTTGGTGCAGGGCGTGCAAGTTAAGCCAAATTTGTACCAAATGACTAAAAATCAGTAAAAATTGAAGAGATGGCAGTCGGGCGGGAGTCTTGTCAGAAGAATTTGGCAGTTGTGGGCTGGTTTTGAAATCATTGTGACAATTTTTCCGCCTACGCTAAAGCTTCGGCGGACGAAGTCCGCTTGCAGGATAGTTAAAGAAGGCTGGATCCAGTCGCCGTAGCTTTAACAAAGGTGGGCTTCGCCCACCGCAGCCTTGGCCAAGGTGGCTTTGCCCGCCGTAGCCTTGGCGAAGGTGAGACTCGTCCTCCGTAACTTTAGCGAAGGAGGAAAAATCCCTTATCTTCGCAGCCTCAAACAAGTTCTTATCAAATGATCAGCAGAAGAAATATCCGGGTAAAAGTGATGCAGACGCTGTATACGCTGGAAGCTCAACAGGAACCACCAAAACCCGGAGAAGCTGTGAGAATTCTGCAGAAACATTTTGATCAAACCCGCCAGCTCTTTGTTTATCTTGTCTATTTCCTGACCGAAATGGCCCGCTATGCCGAGACAGATTCCAGGCTCCGCTCTTCCAAGCATTTGCCCAGCGATCAGGACAAAAACGTCAATACCAAACTCGCCGGCAATGAACTGCTCTGGAAAATCCTGGAACATGAATCTTATCAAAAAGCGCTTAAGACAGAAAAACCTCAGGTAATACAGCAAAATGAACTCACCCGCAAGTTATACCAGGAACTGGCCGGATTGGAAGAATACAGGAAATACACGGGGTTGGAAAGCCGGGACAAAAAATCAGAAAAGGATATGCTTCAGTTCATTTTCAATGATCTCATGCTGACCAACGACGTTTTCGAGGCGCATATCGAAGAGCTATTTACCAACTGGGACGATGATGCCGAAATGATGAACCAGTTGCTGCTGACTTATCTTGGCCGTCCCCAATCCTTCAATTTCCAGGAAATGCTGAGCCAGGAAAAATGGGAATTTGGCAAGGGTTTGCTGCAGACCGTTCTCGATAAGAAAACCGTGACCATGGATCTCATCAAACCAAAACTAAAAAACTGGGATGCAGAAAGAATTGCCACACTGGATATGATCCTCATGGAAATGGGTGTTTGCGAGTTCTTGTATTTTGAAACCATTCCGCCAAAAGTTACCATCAACGAGTATATTGATCTTGCAAAAGACTATAGTACGCCTCAAAGCGGACATTTTGTAAATGGCATTCTCGACAATATTCATAAGGACCTGCTGAAAGAAGATAAAATGCATAAAATCAATTTTAAAGCTTCCTCATAGTTTTTAATTCATTTTTATTTATAGGTTTGCAAAAAATCGTCCATGCGCTTATTCATCATGATCTTAACCGTCTTTATTGTTTTTACGGCCTGTAAAAACGATGATAAGAAGGCTGCGGCGACGGACAAAATGGCGGCATTGACCCGCGCAACCGCGGATAGTTCCAAATACACGACGCTGGAATGGCTTGATTCTGCCGATAAAAATTTTGGCAGGATCGCCGAGGGAAAAAAATTAGAAGTTGCGTTTCGTTTCAGGAATACGGGTGATCAGCCACTGGTGATTGAAAAAGTACAGCCCAGTTGCGGTTGTACCGTGGCGGAACAGCCCGAGGAACCGATCAGCCCGGGAAAGGAAGGCGTAATCAAAGCCTCTTTCAACAGCGAAGGCAGGATCGGGCCTAACCACAAAACCCTGTATGTGTATGCCAAAACCAGGGGTAACCGAAGCCATGAACTGCATTTTGAGGTGGAAGT
>DATHGW010000600.1:0-4389 GCA_035317445.1 Puia sp. | reverse complement strand
AAAACGGATCATAAAAAATGCAAAATTCTAAACGTAAAATAAACCACTCGCTACTTGCCATTCACCACTCGCCTCTTCACGCATCCATTTCCCCCGCAATCAAATTCAGGCTGCTCATGGTGATGACGGCATCACTGAGCATGGCTCCTTTGGTCAATTCAGAATAGGCCTGATAATAAATAAAACAGGGCCGCCGGAAATGTAAACGATAAGGTGTTCTTCCGCCATCGCTGACCAGGTAAAACCCCAGCTCTCCGTTTCCGCCTTCCACACTTAAATAGACTTCTCCGGGTGGAATAGCCGTTTCCCCCATGATGATCTTGAAATGCCAGATCAAGGCTTCCATCTTCGTATATACATCCTTTTTCTCGGGAAGATAATATTCAGGAACATCTGCATGAAACACTTCTGCATCTGCGCCTTTAAATGACTGTATTTTCTGGTAGGCCTGTTCGATGATGCGGAGAGACTGCCACATTTCCTGGTTGCGTACCAGAAAGCGATCGTAATTGTCGCCTGTCTTCCCCACCGGTATCTCAAAATCAAAATCTTCGTAACTGGAATACGGCGTATGTACGCGAACGTCATAATCGACCCCGGTGGCCCTGAGGTTCGGACCGGTGAATCCATAATTCAAAGCTCTTTCGGCGCTGATGCCGCCCGATCCGCTGGTCCGTTCCATAAATATCCGGTTGCGGCTGAAGAGGTTTTCAAATTCTTTCAGTACAGCGGGATACTCGGCCATAAATTGTTCCAGCTTCTGGAAAGCAGCATTGGTGAAATTGCGTTCAAAACCGCCGATCCGCCCGATATTGGTCGTCAGGCGGGAGCCGCAGATCTCTTCATAGATCTCATAGATCAGTTCGCGGTATTGCATTACATAGAGGAAACCGGTATAGGCGCCTGAATCCACTCCGACTACCGAATTGCAGATCAGGTGGTCGGAGATCCTGGCCAGTTCCATGATGATGATGCGGAGGTAATCCACGCGCTTTGGCGTCTTTACATTCAGTAATTTTTCGCAGGTGAGGTGCCATCCCATATTGTTGATGGGTGAAGAGCAATAATTCAGGCGGTCAGTCAGTGGTGTGATCTGGTACAACGGTCTTCGCTCGGCAATTTTTTCAAATGCGCGGTGAATATATCCCACCGTTTGCTCGGCCGACACGATCCTTTCGCCATCCAGTTCAAGGATATTCTGAAAAACGCCATGCGTCGCCGGGTGCGTCGGCCCCAGATTCAACGTGGTGGTCGTCTTTTCGATACTTCCTTCTGGCAGTTTTATATGATGATCCATAAGAAACTAACTTGTTATCTCCCGAACATCGCGTCGTCTTTATCTCGCCTGGTCTGATCTTCCATGGGATATTCCTTTCGCATGGGGAAATAATCCATTTCATCGACATTCAGGATGCGTTTCAGATTGGGATGTCCGACAAAATTTACGCCGAAAAAATCAAAGGTCTCTCTCTCCATCCAATTGGCAGCGGAGTAGAGTTGCGTTGCTGTAAATATATCCGGGGTAGAAATGTCTGTAAATACTTTAAAGCGTATCCTGATATTGTCAACGAGGTTATGCAAATGATATACGACGGCCAGCTCCCTGACGGGTTGATCCGGATAATGCACAGCCGTGAGATCAGTCAGGAACCGGAAACGCAATTCGGTATCATCGAAAAGGAATTGCATGACCTTCAGGTTCATTTCCTTTGGCGCTTCAAAGCTGAGCATATCATAAGGGGTTTCGAAATGAGTCACCTGCTCACCGAATTTCTCTATCAACCTGGCTTTAATTGTTTCGTTATTTAACGACATAATATTTTTAATGTGCGAATATGTCTCGCCTGAGACGAGACACATCATTCTATACCGTAGCTTCCCAACAGGGCTTTATACTGCTCACTGTGTCTTCTGCGCAGGGTTTCCTGTCCAACCAGGTCCTGTATCCTGATAAATCCATCGAGAATGGCTTCTGGTCTTGGAGGGCATCCGGGCACATATACATCGACGGGAACGATCTGGTCGATGCCCTGCAATACAGAATAGCTGTCAAAAATTCCACCACTGCAGGCGCAGGCGCCTACGGCGACCACCCAACGGGGTTCTGCCATCTGCAGGTAAACCTGCTTTACGATCGGACCCATTTTTTTGGCGATGGTGCCCATGACCATTAACAGATCGCATTGTCTTGGTGAAAATCCCAATCGTTCGGCACCGAATCGTGCCAGGTCGTAGTGTGAAGCCATCGTGGCCATGAATTCAATGCCACAGCACGACGTGGCAAAGGGCAGTGGCCAGATGGAATTCTTTCTCGCCAAACCGACCACATCGCCAAGCTTGGTGGCAAAAAAACCTTCCCCGCTATATCCTGGTGGCATGTCTGCCAGCGCGATATTGTCCTTTGCATCAGCGACGATGGGGGTGACGTTAAAACGGACCGGACGACTCATGAGTTCAAATTATTTAGTAAAAGCGAACATCTCCCTCAACCTCATGATAACAACTCATCATCACAATAGTTTCATTCGCATATCCGCATTAAATGTTATTCTTCCCAATTCAACGCGCCTTTCTTTATAATATAAATATATCCTGCCAAAAAGAAACCGACAAACATCATAACGGCGGCAAATCCACGCCAACCCAGTTCGCGGAAATTGATGGCATAGGGATAGAAAAAAATCACTTCCACATCAAACAACACAAAAAGTATCGCAACCAGAAAATATTTGATGGCCATCGGTTGGCGGGCATTGCCGACGCCTTCGATTCCACTTTCAAAATTTTTAAGCTTTTCGTCTGTACTACGCCGGGGACCGAGCAAATGCGTAACGACTAAGATGGTCGCGACAAATCCTGATGCAAACAATAATTGAATGCCGATGGGCAGATAGTTTTGAGCGCTATTTGCGTTGGATGCAAGGGCATTGGCTTGTAACAGGAAGATATTCATTGTGATTGGATTACTTGCAGTAGCAAAAATAAGGCAGCAAGGCCAAATTCCAATTTATATAAACAAAACCAGAAAATAAGAATCCCCTGCCTGGAATTTTCCGAACAGGGGATCAAAAATTTATATTACATAAATTCCTTCTCTAACAAATCAACTTATCATTCAATCAACTTGTCAACTCATTTCGAACTCGCCCCCGCTTTCGGTTTCTTCTCGGGCGTAAGCGGCTTAACAGGTTTCTCTAATATTTTTTTGTATTTGTCCGCCGTGGCATTGCCCGGATCAATATCCAGCACTTTTTGCAAATAGTCGATCGCTGCCTTCTTGTCTTTTTTTACGTTGTTGTAATATCCAGCGAGATAAAAATATGCTTCGATGATCTGGCTTTTGTACTTGACGGAGTCGAGGCTCTTAGCTTTTGTGGCGAGCGCCTGGTAAGGCGCTGCAGCCAACCCCTGTGAACTGAGCGAATCATCCTCAGCTAGTTTTGATTTTGCACACCAGAGGTATCCATAAATTTGATCGGGATAGGCCGTCTCGTAGAGGCCGCAAAAAATGCTGTCGGCCGTTTTATAATTTCCTGCAGAATAATTTGCGAAACCCCATTTATAGAGATCCGCCTGATCGGGATTTTTGGTGGTCTTATACACCAGCGCAGCCATGTCTGCCGCAGCAGCTTTATTGCCGAGTTTTTTGGCGAGGTCAGAGGCTTCCTGAGCATATCTGGCCCTGTTTTCGGCCAAAGTGTCTCTTTGTACAGCCAGCCTAAAATATTGAAACGCGGAATTCTTTGTCGGCGTATCCGGCAGATTGGCATTGATCTTGGCGAGTCCTTCATAATCCGCGCCGATGATCATCGAGGTATCTGCCTTATTGAAGAAAGTGGTCATGGCTTCTTTAGCTGCGGGATAATCGCCCAGGGTATCTGCCGTATATGCGAGCATCCGATACATCCTGGGGCTCACTTTATCGCCTAATTGAGTAATCAGCGCCTGCGCCCTGGTTCTTGCTTCAGCAAACTTGCTGGAAGAATATAACAGATCCGTTTTCAGGTAATCGACTTCGGGACCGGGGTCAGTGTTCGCAATATATTTATCGAGATACTCGGCAGCCTTATTGACATCCCTGGATGCATAATAGACAAATAAGATATTATAAGCCGGGGCATAGGCGGGGTCTATCTTAATAGCATCTTCGAATGCAGGCAGGAAGTACTCCCGGTTATTTTGCGACAAATAGATCAGCCCGATCTTGTACTTGGCTTCTGCCAGTTTGGGATCTATCATCAGGGCCTTTTGATAGTTGGTCACGGCATTGCCTCCATCCACCAACTTACGGTAAGCATCGCCGATCAGCAAATAGGTCTGCGCGTTACCGAAGTTTTTGATCTGGGTGGCCACGGTGAGTTTCTCGATCGCATAATTGGCATCACCCGC
>DATHGW010000599.1:0-3626 GCA_035317445.1 Puia sp. | reverse complement strand
TCAAAGCGCTGAAATCGGCATAAACGGATTGGGGTGTATAGTACCACTTTGATTTGTTCCAGTCCAGCGAGTCATTCCTGCCCGAAAGCCAGTACCAATTAATGCTCACGGGTTTTGCCTGCCGACCGGTAAGTTGCAATCGCAGAAAATAAACCTGGTCAGCTGTCGCCGGCCCGGGAACCGGGAAACAATTTTTAATCATATCAGGATCAACCCCAGTTCTCACGGTTTTCGTGAATTTTATTGCACCAGCGGCATCAAACAGATCAGCTTTTACGGTGAGATCGGGTATTGGCTCCATCGTGGAATTGTTGATGCTCACTTCTCCCGATTTGTACGAATACTGCACATGCAAAGGTTCAAGCGATTTTTTCATTCCAAAATAAGTGCCGGCAGGATATAGGTAATAATCATAGGTATGCCAGATCAGGCTGGGCCAGGGATTGCTCAGCATCCATTGCACCACGCCGGTCGCCGTATTGTATTTATTCAAACCAAATGCTTCCATCATGGCGCGGTGGCCCTCATAATTTTGAACCTGGGCTTTTGCAACAAATTCGCGGATTGAATTCGATGGCCCATATCTTTCGTCCAAGGCTTTATTGAAAATATTGGTATTGGCGAACTGCATGGTTCCGCAATGGTAGAGCCATTGGCTGTTGTTCACCGAAAGTGAATCTTCCGGGATAAATTTGGTCAGACTTTCATAAGGCGGTATGGAAGGGCCGGGCGAAATTTCCGTGGCGAAGCTCCACGCGCCGCCCCGCTTGTTCGAGTCCGTCTCCCAATAAATGGGCGGCACCCAGTCATAGGGACCATTCATTTTGACCCCGCTGTATCCGGAAACTTTGGAAACGCTTTCATCTGCTGTCGAAAGGATCGGGTTTTGCCATTGCAGGTCATGCTCTATCTTCAGGAAATCGCTTTCAACGGTACTGTCCTTAGGCGGCTGGTCGCTTCCATTCAGCCACACCATCAGGCAAGCCTTATTTCTCAACCAGTACATCACGCTCCGGGCCGATTCCATGGCGACCTTTCTTTTTACGCTGTCCCAGCGTTCAGGGTATTGCCATGCCCCGCAACACATCCATCCCGACATAACAAGCAGGCCATACCGATCGCACAAATCGTAAAAATGATCATCTTCCAGTTTGCCTTCGGAGCGGACCAGATTCATATTCATGTCGCGGACCAGCCTGATTTCCTGTTCTTGTCTCTCGGCTGACCGTCGCTGAAAGATGTCGGGTGACCAGGCCGCACCGCGCAGGAGGATCGGTTTTCCGTTAATGACGAATTTCCTGGACTTGTTGTCGATCAGTTCAGAACCGATTTCTCTTATACCAAATTGATCGGTCAGGGAACTGCTCAACTTACCTTTTCTGAGCACTTTTAATTCAATTTTATTCAGGAGCGGTTTTCCATATTGCCAAGGCCACCAGATGCGTGGGTTGTTGATGGTTAACTGCGGATAGTCATCGCTGTTGAATGAAATGCTTTTTAATTCCCCCGGCATCAGGTGCACGCGCTGCTGAAAACTGGTCTTTTCGTTGATGATTCCGGAAACCGTGACCTCCTGTTCCTGTTCTGAATAGTTATCCAGCTCGGCAAACACCTGCAAATGCGCTTTCGCCAGCGAGGGTAAATCAAAGCGGGTTGTAACCAGCGGGTAACGGATCGCGACCCGGTCACAGGTTTGGATCTCAATATCATTCACAATACCTCCATTGTAATCCGCCGGATAATGGATCCAGTCTGCATAGTCGATGGCCAGGTCACCATCCCTTTTGTTTGGATTAAAAGGCCGGTTCACCTCTATGGCCAATACATTGGGACCGGAATATTTTATTTGTTTGCTGATGTCATATTCGAAGATCCTGAAGGGTCCGATGACTTCTTTGTCCCCGGCAATCAGTACACCGTTTAGCCAGATATTTGCCCGGTAGTTAATGCCATGCAGAATGAGACTGATGTTTTTGCCTTTTTCTGTAGCAGGCAATTCAAACTTTTTCCTGAACCACCAGGCACTGTCATATTCGGGTCCCGCAATCTTTTGCAGGTTGTTGCCATAGAAAGGATCGAACGCATAACGCTTGTTTTTAAGCAGCCCAGCAATAACGGTAGACGGCAATTCTATGGCATACCAATCTTTTTCCCGGAAATTTGCCTGGGATAATTCATCGCCTTTTGCCGGAACAATCATCGCCGACTGCATAGACCAGCCGGTTTTGAGGACGATGTTTCCGTTCCTATTCCTTTGGGCAGTAAGTATTGTTTGGGCAAATACAAGCAGGAAGACAATCGGAACAGTTTTTTTCATGATGCGGGCAGTTATCTAACTAAGATACAATTTTATACGGCAATGAATTCAATAAATGCTTCTTCCCGGTCCTGCTTTTTTTGTATTTTCATCTCAACAAACAATCACCATGAAAAAAACAAACAGAAGAAAATTTCTTTTAACGGCCTCGGGCATTGGGGCTGTTACGGCTGTTTCTTCCATGCCATTGGCCGGGAAGCAAAAAGACAAGATACTGGCACATCATGCCATTTTCTGGCTTAAAAATCCGGCGTCGGTGGAAGACAGGGATAAATTGGTAGAGGGCGTCAAGACCCTTGGCAAGATCGAAACGATCAAAGAGATTCATGTTGGCATTTTGGCCGGTACGGAAAAGCGTCCCGTGGTAGACGCGAGTTGGGCCGTTTCCGAATTGATGTTTTTTAATGATCTGGCCGGACAGGCCGCCTATCAAACGCATCCTATCCACCTGGACTTTGTGAAAAATTACAGCCATTTGTGGGAGAAGGTCGTGGTGTATGATGCCGTTGATGTTTGATGTTTGAAGTTGAATAGTTGATAAGTTGATAGGTTTGCGCTTCAACCGGGCATTGAGCTCCCGGAAAAACTAATCAACCTATCAACTATTCAACTTCGAATAGCAATTCGCACAAAACGCGCGCAATCGAACATTTCCGGATCGACCGACTGGGATACCTTTCAAAAAAGACGGCCAGGGCATTGGCCTGACCGTGATCCGGGAAATCCTGTTGAATCATAGATTTGATTTCTCTTTGAAGACGGTCATGCCTGGCAGGACGGAATTTGTGATCAAGTTTTGAGTTGGCCAGTGGGTGGTGGCGAGTGGCTAGTGGTGAGGAGTTGATGTGTTGACTAGTTTCCACTCGCCACTCGCCACCGCCCACTCGCCTTCAATGCTTCTCGCGATAATGCTCCAACAGCAAATCCCCGCCGAAATCATGCAATAGGTCCCTCACGACGGTGTGCACATGATTGGCATTGTTTTGCGTATTGTCGTATTCTATAATAATTGTTGGCCCCTGGATCCGGTAATAATGTGGTTTCCCGATTCCGGGTTCTGTAAAACCGGCCCAGGCAAACCAAAGTTTGTCTAAACCAGCCTGCTGAATTTCCTTGAGCATGTTGTCGGCAAATAATTTAGTATAACGGTGTATATACAGGTTAATGAGCTGAAGGAATTTTTCCTGCTGTCCGGCATTCATCTCTGCATAGCGCAAACCGGAGGGATGTTCGATCATCGCTTTTCTGTCCACGTAGGTGACGATATCGCCCGGAGCAGTGGCATTGATCAAAGCCTTTTTTAATTGAT
>DATHGW010000598.1:0-2624 GCA_035317445.1 Puia sp. | reverse complement strand
CACCGACAGTCAATTCGGGTCTGCCGTCGTAGAACCAACGATAACGGATCAGCGCATCCGCAACTACTTCAGCCAGGCTGCGGAATCGGTGTTCGTTCTGCCCGGATTCATCGCCGCTGATATTCACGGCAACAACACTACGCTGGGAAGGGGCGGCTCAGACTATACTGCTGCTATTGTGGCTTCGGCACTTGATGCGGAAATACTGGAAATCTGGACGGATGTATCGGGGATGATGACCGCGGATCCGCGCCTGGTTTCGAATGCAAGGGTCATCCCGCATATTTCTTACCAGGAAGCCATGGAGCTTTCTCATTTTGGCGCAAAGGTGATTTACCCGCCGACCATTCAGCCGGTGATGAATAAAGGCATTCCTGTTTGGATTAAAAACACCTTCGCGCCTGACGACAAAGGGACCATTGTAGAAAGGGTGAGTACCAAAAATGGCGGCAGCATAAGAGGTATTTCAAGCATCAATAAGATCGCCTTGCTCAGCCTGGAAGGCAGCGGGATGGTGGGGATACCGGGTTTCTCCAAACGGCTGTTTGAAGCACTCTCCAGTGAAAAAATCAATGTGATCCTGATCACACAGGGTTCGTCAGAACACGCCATTTGCGTAGGAGTGGAAGAACACAACACAGCCAGGGCGAAAATGGCCGTCGACAGGGCTTTTGATCATGAGATCAATATGGGAAAGGTGGAACCGCTGATCGTTGAAAAGAACCTGGCCATTGTCGCCCTCGTGGGGGACAACATGAAAAGCCATCCGGGTATCAGTGGTAAGATGTTTGGTACGCTGGGAAGGAATGGAGTGAACGTGAGGGCCATTGCGCAGGGATCTTCGGAAAGAAATATATCCGCCGTGGTGGCTGTTGCCGATGTCAAGAAAACGATCAATATCCTTCATGAAGAATTTTTCGAAACAACGAATAAGCAATTGAACCTGTTCATCACGGGAACCGGCAATGTAGGGAGCAGGTTGCTGGACCAGATCCGCCAACAGGATCAATACCTTCAGCAAAATCTTCGGTTACAGCTCCGCGTGGTTGGGTTGGCAAACAGCAGGAAAATGCTTTTTAACGATGAAGGAATTGACCTGGGAAAATGGAAAGCGCTTTTGGACAAGGGCGAACCGATGATGATAACAGAATTTATAAAGGGCATCCAGTCAAAAAATCTGCGGAATGCCGTATTTGTGGATGTAACCGCCAACCAGGATGTTGCCTCGTCTTACGATCTGCTGCTGGAAAAAAGCATTTCCGTGGTTGCCTGCAATAAAATAGCCTGCTCTTCTCCCTTTAACTATTACCGGAAATTGAAAGACCTTGCAAGAGAGTACAATGCCAAATTTTTATTTGAAACCAATGTCGGTGCGGGTCTGCCGGTGATAGGTACCCTCAATGACCTGCTACGCAGTGGGGACAAAGTGAACAGGATAGAAGCGGTATTAAGCGGCACACTGAATTTTGTTTTCAATCATTACAATGGCAGGAAAAGTTTTGCTTCTGTGGTGAAACAAGCCCAGGATGAGGGATATACCGAGCCCGATCCAAGACTTGATCTTGGCGGTACGGATGTGATGCGGAAGATCATGATCCTCGCCAGGGAAGCCGGGATCACCATGGAAATGGAAGAAATTGAAAACAATTCATTCATGCCGGCATCCTGTATGCAGGGCAGCGTGGCTGATTTTTACGCTGCAATGGCAGAAGAAGAATTGCATTTCAAGAATCTCTACGAATCTGCCGAAGCGAATGGTAAAAAACTGAAATTCGTGGCCAGGTATCAGGAAGGCAAGGCTTCTGTTGGATTGCAACAAATCGATCCGCAACACGATTTCTATCATTTATATGGCAAGGACAATGTGGTCTTGTTCTATACAGACCGCTACCCCGAGCAGCCATTGGTGATCAAAGGTGCGGGAGCCGGGGCGGAAGTAACCGCTTCGGGTGTTTTTGCAGACATCATCCGGGCAGCCAATTAATAACGATGACTAATTCTTCTCACATAGACGTTCAGCCACGCTCGTGCACTGTTCATGCACCCGCTACGGTTGCGAACCTGGTTTGCGGCTTCGATGTACTGGGTATGTGCCTGGAGGCTCCTTATGACCTGATGAGCATTAAACTGCTGGATGAAAGAAAAGTGATCATGAACAAGGTAGAGGGATTCGACCTGCCCACTGACCCTGCACAGAACACTGCGGGCGCACCCCTGCTGGCCATGCTCGAAGAGGTCAATCAGCCCATCGGCTTTGAGGTCAGCATACAGAAACACATCAAACCCGGCAGCGGCATCGGGTCCAGCGCAGCCAGTGCCGCAGGTGCAGTGGTTGCGGCCAATCATTTATTGGGAAATATTTTTTCTAAAGAGGATATGGTTCGTTTCGCTATGATCGGCGAAAAAGTTGCGTCGGGTGTAAAACATGCCGATAATATCGCACCCTGTATTTATGGTGGCATAACCCTGATCCGCTCCATTTTTCCGTTGGATATTGTGGAGATCCACGTGCCTGAACTGCACATTACCGTCGTGCATCCGCAGATTGAAGTAAGAACCGCCGATGCAAGGCAGATCCTTCGGAAAGAAGTATTGCTGAAAGATGCAATAAGACAGTGGGGAAA
>DATHGW010000597.1:0-2188 GCA_035317445.1 Puia sp. | reverse complement strand
CCTCTATAACACCCATTCCTTCGCTGATCTTATGCACCATGGGTTTTTCACAGTAGATGGCTTTGCCTCTCTTCAGGGCTTCCTTGGTAACCCTTGCGTGCCAGTTGTCACTGGTGGCGATGATGATGGCATCGACATCGCTGCGTTCCAGGATCTCCAGATAATTTTTGGTCGTAAAAATATCCTTGCCATAAATTTCTTTTGCGTTTTCGAGCCTGCCGGTATATAAGTCGCAGACGCCGGCCAACTCTACGCCAGGCACTTTAAGTGCAGTGGCCAGGTCAAAATGACCCTGGATGCCAAAACCGATGACGGCCAGCCGGATCTTATCATTGGGTGAAATTCTTTTTTCGTAATGCAGCATGCGCTCTTCGGCTTTTTCTTTTGCTGCTAAACCTGATAGTGGACCGGCAGCAAGCAAAATGCTCGTACTTCCGATTTGTTGTAGAAATTTTCTCCTGGATGCCCGGGTGCTGTTCGACATGCAATATTGATTTTTTTGTTAAAAAAAGGGTTTAAAAATGAGCGCTTAAGGTAAGGTTTTTCATCTATAAATTCCCGGCTTGAATGAGCAGCGGGTCAATTGCGGTCTGGCTGGAATGACTACAGTATAATTAGTTGATAATCAATTTATTATTCGGAAAAATTTATTAATAAATACGCTGTTTTATAAAATATAAGACACCCATTCAGCGTTATAGTAAACAGGTTTCTATTGCAAGTCAATGGACCCCTGATATTCCGAATCCCTATTAAAACAAACAACCCATGGTTAATCCCAAACCCTTGTGCATGCTCATTATTATTATAGTGTTGCTTGCAGGAGTTTATGAACAGCAAACCGGTAATGTCGTCAGTGTCGCTCACCTGACCAGGCGGACAGAACCCACCCATTACAAAATGCTTAGCGGACAGGTACTCATTTACTTTTCACTGTTCCTCGCCGCTATCGCCTCATATATTTTCAGGAAGGAGTAACTAAACAGTACCCTTACCCGAAAATAATGGATTAACGGCAAAAACTTTAAGATCCTGTTCTTTGGAACAGGATTTTTTTTGTGAGCATACCTCAATCTATGATCCGCGTATTCCCGTCTTCAAGGCCGGCAATGATTTTAGAAGTCAGCCCGACGAACAAGCCATTATCGACAACCCCTGTAATGGCATTGATGCGCTGCTGCAGATCGGCCGGGTCGGGGATCTGATCAAATTGACAGTCGATAATGTAATTCCCATTGTCCGTCACAAAGGGTTTTGCCTGTACATGTCTAAGGCCAGGGACACAGCCCAGGCCCTGCAATTTCTTATATGTTTTCTCCCAACCGAAGATGGTGGCCTCAACAGGTAATGGAAATTTACCCAGGGTTTTCACCAGCTTGCTTTGGTCGACAACGATGATAAGTATTTTGCTGTTGGATGCGACAATTTTTTCGCGCAGTAAAGCACCACCGCCACCTTTGATCAGGTTTTTGCCGGGGTCAGCTTCATCTGCCCCATCGATCGTAAGGTCTATTTCATCGATCTCCGCAAATGAAACGATGGGGATGCCGAGTGCTCTGGCTTGCTTTTCTGACTGCGTGGAAGTGGCAATCGCTTTTAGTTTCAATCCTTCTTTCAGCATCCTTTCGCCAATTCCTTCAATGGCCCAATAGGCTGTTGATCCGGTTCCCAGGCCGACGACCATACCATCCCTGACAAAGGATACCGCCTTATCCGCGGCTAGTTTCTTGCTGTTCATATATGCTGTTTCATTTTTAGGTGACCTCAATTACCTTTCATAAATTTCGGACTAATTCGGATTTTCGTGTTAATCATTTTAAAGTAAGCAATATGGATGTAAAGGATGATATTTCGCTTGCGCAATGGGCCTTGGTGGAAGAAATGAGGGCGGGCAAATGGAAAAACCTCGATTTCCCCCGAATCGCAAGGAAAGATTTCGATCTGAACGGAATAGAATTTGTAAACACTTTATTTGAGACGCCAACCGAAGAATACCTGAAACAATTAAAAAAGAATGCGGCTGATCAGGCTGTGCAAATGGTCCTGATCATGGTGGATGACGAAGGCGACGCCTGTGCAGATACTGCCGCAGGAAGAAGGCAATTTGCCATTAATCATCGTAAATGGGTGGATATTGCCCATTATCTGGGGTGCCTGTCTATCCGCACCAATTGTCGCGGCCCTTTGA
>DATHGW010000596.1:0-3683 GCA_035317445.1 Puia sp. | reverse complement strand
TAAGATCAACAACAAATTCAACATCGCGCTTGAGGATAAGGTAACCATCGCCAAGTCGGACCTGCTCGACGGACAGGAATGGCAGGAAACCAATTCTACCACGGTACATGCAATGACCAGGGATTTTGATTCATACAATTTTCTCTCTATCGGATTGAATTATAATATAGGAAGGAAAGCCGTTCAACCACTTTGGTGGATCAACCCGCTTGATTATGCCTACAGCGAGATCAATGCGCCCCGCCATATGAAACTGCCAAAACCCGTATTGGATGACGCAGACGGAGACGGTGTAACAGACCAGTTTGACCACGAACCCAATACACCCGCTGGTTGCCCTGTTGACACCCATGGTGTAAGCCGCGATACGGACGGCGACGGTGTTCCGGATTGTAAGGATAAGGAACTGATCACACCAACACAATGTCAGCCTGTTGATGCGGATGGCGTAGGTAAATGTCCTGATCCGGCTTGTTGCAAAGACATCAAGGCCATGCTCGATTCAGGTGGTATTGGCGGCGGAGTAGGTGGAAGGGGCCGTTGCAATATCGGCGACCTGCCCAGCATTACGTTCAAAGGAAGGTCTGTAACCCCAAGCAAGGACGCCCAGGCGCTCCTGTCTACGGTCGCTGAAAAAATGCGCAATAACCCGAATTGTAAGGTAGCCGTAATCGGTTATGGTGAATCCAGCAAGTCAGCACAGCAGTTGAGCTGGGACCGTGTAAATGAAGTGATCAAATACCTGGTTGAAAAAGAAGGTATCAGTATCGACCGCTTCATTTTCAGGTATGGCCAGAGCGGCGGTGAAGAAAATACCATCGATCTGAAAGACGGTACCGGTGAAGAAGGACCGAATACGGTTCCCGCACCGCATCCGAATCTGAGAAAAAGATAGTCTATAATATTAAAAACGCTCTGGTACAGCCTCAAGCTGGGCCAGGGCGTTTTACATAATCCTTAACTCCACATATTTGGGCTAAATATCAAATACCTCCATATTTGCCCAAAATCCTTAACTTTGCAGGCCTTTATGAGAATTTTACTTTTCCTTTTCATACTGTTGGGTTCGCTCTCTTCCTGTTCTAAGATTCATATTTTTGGGAAGAAAGACGGCTTTTCGAAAGTGATGAAGTCCACCGACTATGACTACAAGCTGAAAATGGCGGAAAAGTACTATATCAAAAAGGATTACAACCACGCCCAGCAGCTGTATGATGACCTGTTCAGGGTGATGAAAGGGTCGGATCATTTTGAAGACATTTACTATAAATACGCGTACTGTTCCTTTTACCTGAAGGATTACCAAAGTGCGGAAAACCTGTTCAAGGGGTTTGTGGAAGCTTTCCCGAATAGTCCGAAGGCCGAAGAGATGGAATACATGCGGGCTTATTCTTTTTATAAAGAATCCCCCAAGGCGGAACTGGATCAGACCAATACCACAAAAGCCATCGGTTTTCTACAGGCTTTCGTGAGCATGCACCCCAATTCCGACCGGGTCAAGGAAGCCCAGCAGCTGATCGAACAAGGAAGGTCCAAACTCGAAAAGAAAGATTTTGAAAACGCACTATTATACTATGATTTGGAGTTCTATAGGGCTTCGGCGCTGGAGTTTAACCAGTTGATGAACTCTTTTCCCGAATCGGCCCGCAGCGATGAGTACAAATTGTACATCATCAAGGCCAATTTTAAATACGCAGGCGTAAGCACCGAAGAAAAGAAATACGCGCGGCTGCAACAGGTGATCACAGATTGCAATGATTTTATCGACCGTTTCCCTGACAGCAAACTGAAAAAAGACGCGGAAGGATATCTTGACATAGCTAAAAACAGCATTAAATCATACAAAAATGAGTAAATTAAGAAGACAAGTCGGCAACAACACCAGCAATACAGCAGAGACCAGGAACCTGACTGAATTGAAGAACAAGACCGGGAATTTGTATGAGTCCATTGCCATCATAGCAAAAAGGGCCAACCAGATCAGCATTACCGTAAAAGAAGAACTTCACAACAAGCTCGAAGAGTTTGCCACGCATACCGACAGCCTGGAAGAGATCCACGAGAACAAAGAACAGATCGAGATCTCCAAAGCTTATGAAAGGATGCCGAATGCTGCATTACTGGCTACCCAGGAGTTTCTGGATGACAAAGTGTATTACCGGAAGAATGAGGATGACCTGTTTAGCTAAAGATCTGCCAATAAAAAATTCATGCGACAATTAACCAATTGTCGCTTTTTTTTGCCCCTTGCACACAATACTTAATTCGCTTTTACAAGTTTGATTTCATTAAGGATTTCGAGGGTTTGTTTCTCCTTCCTTTTATTTTTAAAGACAACGCCTGAAGAGGCCTGGTTGCCGTAAAAGTCAAGTATGTTTCGCTGGAGATCTTTTTTGAGATGCTCAAAATTTTTTTTCCGCAGTTTTTTTAACAGGATTCCATAATTCTTTTCTGCCAGAGGATATTCACCGGCCCTGGATAAATTTCCGGTATCGTAATCGATATTGTTGAGATGAATATTTTCCGACCTGAGCCGTCTAAGTGAATCAGCATAATGCATTAATACCGTATCAAAACTATGTACAAATAATTTTTCGCCTTCCGCACCTGGTTGCTTGAACTTAAACACTCTTAACGGACCTATTTTTGGTGCGATTAAAATGAACAGTGCCAGAGCATGTGCAAAAATTCCTGGTTTTTTATTCGTTTTTTGGTATTCTCGGTTATATTCGGAATTACTTATTTGGAATTTAAACGCTGTGCTTTCTATCGCAGGATCCAATTGGATAATGGCCAACCTTTTATGAGCCCAGGCGGCCCGGGTTAACATTGGAAACAAGGTTTTTACTGATAGCCTTAGAGACTCTACTGCCAGGGTCAGGTCGGGGAAAACTTCATTCAAATTCAGTCCATACGTCGCCAGAAAGGCCCTTTCTACAACGGGTATGGATACTTGAAATCCAATAAAATTGTGGTAAGCCTGGCTGGCATATTTGCCCCTGGCAGTTTGCAGCACATCAAAGCTGAATTCAATTCTTTTGTGTGAGATGTGATTTTCGGCATAAGTGATCACCTCGCCATATTTTTTTTCCAATCTAGGGTAGGTCAGCGGTACGCAGCGATTGATCGCCATCTGGTGCCCGTATTCATCCGCATAGTAGTGGCAGAGGAAGCCGAGGGCAAAGGCATATTCGTTTAAGCTATCGGCTTCATCCAGCAGGGCGTTTACAAAATCCCCGGTGCGAACATAGTGAACCAGGTTGGTAAAAAACTTATTTCCCAAAGGGAAATATCCTATATCGGGCATAATGGCTCCCCCATATGCAAAAGCACGGGCTTCCTGTAATTGTTTATCCGTAGATCGGGGGAATTTCAGCAATAGCAAGACTTTAATTGATTTTTCCCAGCTTCGATCGATCAATGCCTGATGGCTTAAAACGGAATAAGCATAGGCAGTAGAGGAGTTCCCTGCGACACCGAATCCAATAATCAATACAAAGACGTAAATTCTTATTTTGTTCATGATGGTTATTGAGAATGGCTACCGACAGGGCCGCCCGGGACTGAATTAATCAAAAGACATACCAGCGGCGGCAAGAGATACAATTGCGATCGTAGATGCATTTTCCTTAATTTTATCCCATGTGGCAGGGCAAAAAGATATTACTCGGCATAACAGGCAG
>DATHGW010000595.1:0-4441 GCA_035317445.1 Puia sp. | reverse complement strand
GTGCATTGCCCGTCGCGAATGCAGGTGCTGATCTTTCAATCACCCTTCCGACAAGTAGTGTATCCCTTGCCGGTAGCGGATCTGAAACGGGTGGTACCATATCATCCTGGCTCTGGACAAAAATAGCCGGACCAACGAGCGGAACCATCACGACGTCAACCAGTGCATCTACCACCGTAACCGGATTGGTGCAGGGCGTATATTCTTTCGAACTAAAAATAACAGACAGTAGAGGAGTGATTGACAGGGATACTGCAAAAGTCACGGTTAATGCTGCAGCCGCATCCGGTACAAGCAAATCCGTCAGGGTGCAGATTTATGGCGGAACCTACCCTTATAACAATGCACAGTGGAACAACTGGAATGTCGTAACAGCAGTGGGCACTGCCGCTTCTGTGAACATCAATTCGGGCGCATTCAAATATGATGATGGAACTGTTTCGACCATATCGGCCAACCTGAGTCATAGCCAGGCCGTCAAGGATAACGGCGCAACCTATGGAAGTGGCATGGCGCCGGCAGAAGTACTTCGGATGACGAGTTACTCTTCCATTGACCGCACCCTCACGATTTCAGGATTGGTGGCAGGCAAAGCCTATTCAATGGAATTTTATTCGAGCAGGGCTTCCTCGGGTAATTCAACCGTCTTTACCATCGGGTCGGCTTCCGTCACCATCAACAGCTACGATGATTTTACCAACAAGGCCCTGTTCACGAACCTGGTGGCTAATGCTCAGGGGCAGATCGTGGTGATGATTAAGAAAGTAGCTACGTTCGATTATATCAATGGGTTTACGCTCACCGAAAGTGGCACAGGCACAACCCCGATGGCTACTGAACTGAATGTTTCCACCTTGGAATCGCAAACAAATGAAACTGATCTTTCTGCATCCGCAGGTCTTTCAATATATCCAAACCCGGTTGCTGATCAGTTCGTATTGCAGCTCAATAATCCGGCAAGAGGTACGATGGTCGTCAGGATCGTGAACATGAGTGGTCAATTGCAAAAGGAATTCCGCGCTGTGAAAGACCTGGACATCGTGTCGAAAACTTATACATTGGGCCAGGAGATCAGCAGAGGAACCTATATCGTTCAGGTGAAAGTCGGTAACTGGACTGCGGTCCGAAAAATTGTAAAACTATAATCAGGATTTCCTGAGGATAGAATAAAATAAGCGAACCTGCCCGCCATGCTGAAAATGGATGATACGGCAGGTTCGCTTATTTTTGTTTCAAAACCATCTCATCGCGGCTTCATCAAATATACTATCTACCCCCATCGAATACCTGAAAGGCGTCGGCCCACAAAAGGGAGACCTGCTGAAGAAAGAGCTCGGCATTTTTACGTTCAAAGACCTGCTGGAGCATTTCCCCTATCGTCATGTCGACAAAACGAAAATCAGCCTGATCAGGGAGATTAACGCACAAACAGAATTCATACAGGTTGCCGGACAATTGACCAGCCTGGAGTTGATGGGTGAAAAAAGATCAAAACGATTGGTCGCAGAAATCAAAGATGCTTCAGGCGTTCTTGAATTGGTCTGGTTCCAGGGCATACACTGGATCCAGAAAACACTGACTGTGGGACAGGTGTACAGAGTTTTTGGAAGGGTAAGTTTCTTCCAGGGCAATCCGCAGATCACGCACCCGGAACTGGAAAACTTTTCTGCAGAAAAACCTGATCCAACATCTTTTCTTGAACCGGTTTATTCTACGACCGAAAAATTAAAATCCAGAGGACTTGGAGGAAGGCAAATAGGGAAACTCACGCTGCAATTATTTTCACAACTGAAAGAAAAAGACATTCCTGAAATATTGCCAGATCTTATTGTCAGACAATTAAAATTGGTTCGGCGTTTCTTTGCCTTTTCGGGAATACATTTTCCCGAAAACAACCAGACCTATATGCAGGCGCTTAATCGCCTCAAATTTGAAGAATTGTTTCTTGTTCAGATCCGGATGGGACTCATCAAATCACAAAGACACCGGTACTCGAAAGGCGTTTTATTTAAACAGGTAGGTACATTATTCAATCAATTTTATTCGGGATACCTTCCGTTTTCACTGACGGGCGCACAAAAAAGAGTGCTTAAGGAAATCAGGCAGGATACGGCAACTGGTAAACAAATGAACCGGCTTCTGCAAGGTGATGTAGGCAGTGGAAAAACAATCGTTGCATTACTCTCCATGCTGCTCGCCGCCGACAATGGGTACCAGAGTTGTTTGCTTGCCCCCACGGAGATCCTGTCAAAACAACATTATGATCATTTCCTGGCGTTGCTCGGCGACATGCCATTAAACGTCCAATGGCTGACCGGTTCGACCAAGACCAAAGACAGAAAAAAAATTGTGGAAGATGCTTTGAATGGAAGCCTGGACATTTTGATCGGGACCCATGCGATCATTGAAGATTACGTGCAGTTCAGCAAGCTGGGTCTTGCCATCGTTGATGAACAGCATCGGTTTGGCGTGGCGCAACGCGCCAAGCTATGGAATAAATCGGCGATTCCTCCGCATGTGCTGGTGATGACTGCGACGCCGATCCCAAGAACACTGGCCATGACCGCCTACGGCGATTTGGATTATAGCGTGATGAACGAACTGCCGCCGGGCAGGCAACCGATCGTTACCGCCCACCGTTATGAATACAGCAGGCCGCAGGTGATGGATTTTATCCGGGCGGAGATAGATCAGGGAAGACAGGCATACATTATTTTCCCGCTGATTGAGGAATCGGAAAAAATGGACTATGAAAACCTGATGAAAGGTTATGAAAATGTAAAGGCCTACTTTGCCGAGCCCAAATACTGGATCAGCATGGTACATGGAAGGCAAAAAAATGAAGTTCGGCAAACCAACATGAAACGCTTTGTGCATCACGATACGCAAATCATGGTCGCCACTACCGTGATAGAGGTTGGCGTGAACGTGCCCAATGCAACGGTGATGGTGATTGAAAGTGCAGAAAAATTCGGTCTTTCGCAACTGCACCAGCTCCGGGGTCGCGTCGGCAGAGGTAAGGAAAAGAGCTTTTGCATCTTGTTAACAAACCCGAAATTAAACATGGAAGCACATGAGCGCATCAAGATCATGTGCAACACAACCGATGGATTTAAGATTGCCGAAAAAGACCTTGAACTTCGCGGCCCCGGTGATATTGCCGGCACACGCCAGAGCGGATCGATGAATTTTAAACTGGCCAGTATTGTATTGGACCGGAGTTGGCTGGAACTTGCAGGTAACCTGGCGAAAAGATTGATTGAAGAAGACCCGGAATTGAGTTCGGCTGAAAATTTGATACTTAAACAGCATCTTCTTTCCCAACACGGGACAACGCAATGGAGTAAGATTTCATAAATTACAGTTGGAACAGCAAACCGGTTTTTAAGAACCTGCCGGGTGTTGCTCAAACATTAAAACAAGATTTTGGCAAGCAGAGGGTTAATAATTTGTATCTTATTGATTAAGGGTAGCCTTCCACTCTTTTCACAGGTCAACTATTCCAACCTTGAATTCATTGAAAACAAGGGCCAATGGGATAAGCGGGTTAGTTTCAAGGTTGACCTGAACAACGGTACTTTTTTTTTGCAACAGCAGGGGTTTACGGTTCTGCTGCACCAGCCTGATGATATGCAGCGCGTGCTTGACCTGGCCCATGGCCATGTGACCGGCAAAGCATCCGGAAAGGAAGCGGCCGGAGCCTTGTCAGCAAAAAATAATTCCAAAGACCTTTCTGTTAGCCCTTTCAACCAGGTCATTCATTCACACGCCTATGGCGTCAATTTCGTGAATGCCAATGAGCAGGCCGAAATTGTTCCAGACAAACCACTGCCATCCTACAACAATTATTTCATCGGCAATGATCCCGGCAAGTGGGCGGTCAACTGCAAAATATATCAAGGGGTAACGTACAAAAATATTTATCCGCATATTGATGTCCGTTATTATACGGACGCAGGCGCATTAAAATACAACCTGATCGTCCATCCCGGGGCGAACCCTGACCAGATCGCCATGAAATATTCCGGTGCAAGCAAACTGAGCATCAAAGGAAATCAATTGATCACACACACAACAGTCGGGGATGTCAAAGAGCTCCGTCCGCTATCCTACCAGCTGAAAGGCAGCAGCAGAAGCGAAGTGGATTGTAAATTCATTATTACCAAAGACAGCGTGGTGAAATTCAGGATAAGCAATTATACGCCGGGTGAAACCCTGGTTATTGATCCGACCCTGGTATTTTCCACCTTTACCGGAAGCAAGGCAGACAATTGGGGCTATACGGCTACCTATGACGCCGGAGGAAATTTTTACTCAGGAAGCATTGTTCTCGACTACAGCAACCAACCGGGCTTACCGAACGGCCCATTCCCCGTCAGCACGGGCGCATTTCAAACCAGGTACCAGGGTGGTGACGGAAGCGAAGGACCAAACCTCAACT
>DATHGW010000594.1:0-2155 GCA_035317445.1 Puia sp. | reverse complement strand
ACTTCATAGAGCATGTTTCCGGTAAGCAGTCCTTTCCATTCATTCACGAGGTATTCTGCCCTGCCAAGTAAACTATTGTCGGCCTGCTGTGCAGTTGCTTTGGAATCGAGGACCTTCAGGTTCCGGTATGTCGCATTTAGGCGGAATTGATGATGTTTATTTGCCGACAGTTCGGCGAACACATTCACATTGTCGCTGTGATCTCCCTTCACCAACGCTCTGCCCAGCGGGTATGAATTATCCCTGGTAAAAAAACTTGCGCCCCAATGGTTTGGCTTTTTTACAGGCGATTTAAGGTAAACCTGGAAGGTTTGGAATGCGTAACTCGTCGCAGAAACAGAATCTGTATTCTTATTCCTGTTCTCATTGTGTTCAATAGCATAGTTAACGCCAATCGTATACTCTTTCAGCAGCTTTAATGTTTTAGACAAATCAATGGCAGGTCTGAAAAAATAACCCTTGTCCGTTGCACTGTTGCCATTCATGAGGCTTACCTGGTCGTTCAGGCGCCAGCCGTCAAAATCCTGGGAATGGGTGATGCTGTTGCGGATCCCTGCAAAATAGGATCCACGGTTATACGTTGAAATCTCGTACTTCACAAAGTTTTTCTTGCCATCCATCAGCTGGGCCCCTGCGATGATCAGGGTTTCATTGTCAGACGGCAACAGAAAGGGCAATCCCCAATCCCTAAGGAATTCTACCGTGCGGAGTCGTTCCAGCGGCTGAAAGCGTGCATTCACGTATTCGTATGAGAGATTGGTGGCCAGCTCAAGTCCTTTTTTCGACGCAATAAAAGGATGAATGTTTTTCAATTGCAGTCTCGCCGCATATCCATTGTCGTTGCCCTTATCTCTTGAAGAAAGCGTATTGATATCATAATGGCTGTTCCCTAATTCGGCAGTCAACTGGGTTCGTTTACCGATGAGATAATCTGCTCCCACACTGATGACCTGCTGGGTTTTAGGCGTAACCAGGAATTGCGCTGCTTCGAACTGTCCTTGTTTTTTACCCCCGGCCGGAGGCACCCATTTGTAGACATTGCCATTGACGCCATTCAGATCAGGAACATAGTTGCCATTGCCGGGTCCTACATCGGTAAAAGATAAATTGTACAATGTCGCTGCCGGGTTGCTGGAAAACACATATACAGAGTCGTGGGTATACAATCCATTACTGGCGATATATACGGTATCGATTTTTTGATATAATATTTTTCCGGCTGAAAGCGTGTCCACCGGAGCAAATGGATAGAAAGCGTGGTTGACGCTGTCTCCCAGGGCATTCAGGAATTTCTTTTGCCTGGGATCGAGGGTTTGGTTGATGGGCGAATTCCTGGAATCACTGTTGCTGAAAACACCCAGTCTTAATTTCAGCCGGTCGTTGAAATTGGCTTCATCATAAAAATATAAATTGACATTCAGGTAGTTTTGGTTTGAATATTCAAATTCAACCTGTATCCTGCTATCCTGTGTGATCATACGTCTGGGTGTAAACGTTACTTCGGCGGTGTTGTAGTTGATCACGTAGTCCTGGTCCTCACCTCTTTGCAGCAATTGACCGTCGATATATACTTTTTCCGTTCCGGCCAGCACGATAAAATACAATTCATTATTGGCGCCCTGCAGACGATAGGGCCCTTGGTTACCTTCGAGACCCTGGAATATATTCCTGGTGAATTTTCCTTTAGCAATGGCGCCGCTGATCAGGGTCTTGTTCGTAATGCCTGGGGAAAGACGGCTGGTTGTTTCGAAGGATGCGCCCTGCAGTCGCTTGTAAAAATTCAGGAAATATTGCTGGTTCTGCCGAAGGTCAAGATCGCCGAGGCTCAAAGCCCAGTTCCTTTTTTTGAACTGCAAAAAGATCTTGTCAAAATCGTTAAGCTCCGCGGTAGTGCCATCCGGCTGAATGGGAATATTGTTGTCTGTGATGGCCGCGGTGATTTCTATGCTGTCTGCCAGGAATCCGCTCAACTGCATGTTCAGATTAGAGGTTACTACTGCATCCTGGCTATTGCCGAAGGAAATGGCTCTTCCAAAACTGCCATTATAGGTGATATTTCCAAAATTGAAAAAATTATCACTCCCATTGCCGAACGCATTGTTGTACACCGATGGTTGGATCAAAAAATTATTTTCTATGCTGTCATAGTTCAGGC
>DATHGW010000593.1:0-9253 GCA_035317445.1 Puia sp. | reverse complement strand
GGCGTTCAATCCTTGCAGACCAAGACGCACCACTTATCTGAGATTGAAAGCAAACGCATTTTAGTCGTTGATGATAACCTGACGAACCGGAACATTTTCAAAGTTCAGCTGGAACACTGGAATCTGGAGCCTGTTCTGGCTAGTTCGGGAAAGCAGGCCCTGCATATTTTATCGACCCAGAACGGGTTTGACCTGGTCCTGACCGATATGCACATGCCTGAAATGGATGGCACTGAACTGGCCAATTCAATCCGAACACAATATCCGCATCTGCCCATCATGCTGTTAAGTTCAATGGGAGATGAACTTTCTAAAGATCATAAGGATATTTTCTGTTCTGTGCTCACAAAGCCCATCAAACAAAATATATTATACAAACACATCTTTCAAAATTTTGGTAAGCCGATGAATAACCCAACCGAGGACCCCAACGGCTTTCAGCAATTTCCTGAAAACTTTTCTATGAAATACCCGATGCAGATACTCGTTGCAGAAGACAATGAAATCAACCAGCAACTGGCCCTGATCATACTTGGCAAGCTGGGATACCAGCCAGATGTTGTTTCAAACGGAAGGGAAGTGCTGGATAGCATACAGGCTAAATCGTACGATGTTATATTGATGGATGTGCAAATGCCCGAAATCGACGGATTAGAGACGACCGGCATGATCCGGAAACAAAATATAATCCAGCCGGTGATCATTGCCATGACCGCGAATGCCATGCAGGGTGATAAAGAAGAATGTCTCCGGGCCGGTATGGATGATTATTTGAGTAAACCCATTAAGGTTGAAGAGTTGCTGAGGATCCTTGAAAAATGGGCATCAGCGGCCAGAGAAAGAGCTTAGAGGATTCTGCGCCCTGGTTAATATAAACCCGCTAGCCAAAAGTAAGCAGTCGAATCCCCATCCCTGCCATTAGGTGTCTTAGCAACTACTGTTTTTGCCTCCCACCCCCGAAATACGAGCTCTTTTCCGAGGGTTCCTCTCAATTTACCTGTTATGACACTGTTGTTAGCCTTTGCCATAAAATACCGGATTTAATTGTGAATGAATATGATTTACTATACCACTTCCTGCCGGGGATCTCGCCAATGGCGAGACCGTTAGCCCTGAGCGAAAATCCCTTGGCAGTTACTGGTAAAGCAAATATATATCAGCCGCCGCCTCATCCTTTCAAAAATGTGACGGTCTTCGACAAAACCTGGGACGGGCTTCGGGAAAACCTGGTACGAACGACAGTTTCTCCTCGGATCCTCCTCTTTGCCTCCTCTTTGCCTCCTCTTTGGGTCCTCTGTGGGTCCTCTTTGGGTCCTCGGAATCCGAGGAGGCAATGAGGAGGCATTGAGGTAGCATCGAAGATGCATCTAGGACTATTCACCGCATAAACGTTGATCCAAAGGGTACTGAAATGATGTATATAGCACTGGATAAGCGATTTCGGAAAGATGTACCTTTAAGCAAACGGCGCATTTACCAAAGCTTTCCCTTACAAATCTGTCCTCCCTTAAAGATGCTTAAGTGATTATTAACTTTCTCAAAGTCGCATGGCGAAATCTGTTAAAAAATAAGATGCTTAGCATAATAAGCATCTTGGGCCTGTCATTATCGTTAGGGTTTTGTATACTTCTCTTTTCCCATATCAGGTATGAGCAGTCTTTTGATAAATTTCATGAGAAGAAAGACCACCTGTATCGATTGGAAATGACAGCGTTATGGAATAACGACAAGGAAAATGATAAGTCCGTGTTAAAGATATTTGGACAAAATGGAGGTGATAATAACCAAATAAATTTCCCATTTATAGCCGGGATCGACCTACAGCGAACTTTTTCTGAGATAAAAAGCGTGACCAGGATAAGGGATATAGTCTTTCAGCGCGGCCCTCAATTGATAAAAACAGGAACCCGCATCTTCAAAGAACCTAAGGTTTTATATGTTGATAGCAATTTTCTCGCAAATTTTAGCTTTCACGTTAAGGCTGGTAATGTCCAATCCCTCTTGGATTCCAAAGAAAGTGTGGTCATCTCCGAAGACATTGCCGCGAAGTACTTTGGAGGTGAAAATCCCCTCGGCAAAATCATAGAATTTCCTAATGATGGCAACAAGCTATTTAAAGTGACCGGTGTTATTGAAAATGCCCCCGAAAACTCCAGCATACAATATGGTCTCTTGTTGCCGCTTGCTGCTTCTCCTCAATATGACACGTATTTGCAAGGGGGCTTTGACAATATGAATTGCATTGTGATACTTGAGTTAAAAGCATCCGCTAACGTAAGTCGCTTTGAAGCAAAGATGAATGCCTGGGTGAAGAATTATTTTACAATCCCATTTTTTGCCGCTAACGGAAGCACTTACAAATCTTTCAATCCCAATCAAATGAAATGGTCTTTGAGACCATTTATCGATTGTCACTATAATATATCGGCTCCTTGGGGTCATTATACAGATACTAAAAACATTTATCAGTTGTCCAGCCTCATCATTATTATTTTATGTCTTGCTGCTCTCAACTATGTTCTCCTTACAATATCCAATTCAGCATCCAGATCGCAAGAAGTTGCCGTAAGAAGAGTTCTGGGATCCAAAAAAGCCAGCATTACTTTTCAATTTTGGCTTGAAACTCAACTTACAGTGATAATCTCGGCAATCCTTGGTTTGCTGCTCGCATTCGTTTTTTTGTCGCCATTCAGAGACATTATTGGGTCCGGAGTCAGCTTGCGAAGTCTTTCCGTAGTAGAAGTTTTGACAGCCATGTTAGTTTTTTGCGCGCTTTTAGCTTTAATCGCGGGATACTATCCAGCGAAGCTTCTTTCCAAAGGTCAACCTTCCCAAAGAATGAAATCATTCCAGACCCTGAAGCTAAATCCACGATTGGCAGCTATTATCGTAGTAACTCAATACGCAGTGTGTACCATTCTAATTGTGGCAGCTGTGACCATTTATCTTCAGATGTCCTATATCAGCCATAAACCCCTTGGCTACGATAGGGAGCAGGTTCTGATTGTCGAAAGTCCTACGACTAATTATGATTTAATCAAAAAGTTGTATTCAAATTTCACATCCACGTCCCAAAGCGATCCTGAAATAGTAAATTTTACAGCATGCGTGGGAGGTTTGACCGGTGAATTCTCAAATGTAAATGGGTTTATTTTGGATGGTATTCAACAATGGGTGATTGAAACAGGAGTTGACTACAACTATTTCAACACCCTCGGAATCAAAATCCAGATGGGCAGATCATTTTCAAAGGATATTGCTTCTGACAGTCTGAGGCCAATACCTGGGTCAGGCAGTGTAGTTTCTTGTGTTGTAAATGAAACGCTATATAAGCAGCTTGGAAACAACGCCAAGGTTGGTGAATTCTGCAAACCAATCAATGCAATAATCATAGGAGTCTCGTCGGATTATCATTTCGAAAATCTGATGAGTAAAATAAAACCGCAAATGCACATCCTGATGACTAGGTATTTTGAACATTTCATTTTTAAAATCGCCCCTGGAAAAGTGCAAACAGCTATTACGAAAATTGAAAATGTCTGGAAAAAGAATTCCCCGGGCTATCCTTTTGAATACAAATTTCTTGATCAGTCTATAAATAAAATGTATGAATCTCAGGACCGCTGGGAAAAAACAGTAAATGCGAGTTGTTTTTTCGCTGTACTTATCGCTGCGATGGGTCTATTTGGCTTATCGTCCATCAATGCCTTAAATAGGACAAAAGAGATTGGGATCAGAAAGCTGTTAGGTGCCAATACCAGTGAAATTGTGTTAGCGCTGGTTATAAACCTCGCAATTAAAATATCGATAGCAATTCTCATTGCTATTCCTGTTGCCTGGTGGATAATGAACCGATGGCTACTGGATTTTGCCTACAGAATTGAACTAAGCTGGTGGACATTTGCTGCCAGTGCGTTTGTTGCATTGATAATCGGGCTGGCGACAATTAGTTTTCATTCTTTCAAAGCCGCAAGGGCTAATCCCATTAAATGTCTTGCATCAATTTAGGTTTGTTGGAAGATTCCAATAAGTATGTATTTTTTTGAGTGAAGATTTTCTCAATCCATAATAATGTGTGGACTGTAGCTTTACAAAAAAAAATATGATACATTTAAAATCGCCTTCTTACGTAAGGCTAAGAATGATTGGAGGTATTCTCCGAATTCATGACTTGAAAAGGAATTTCATTCATGAAGTTTATCCATTTGAATGGGAAAAGCTTGATTCTGATGGTATTTCGTCCTTAATCAAGAAATTTATCCCATTTCTTACGGAAAAAGATGTATTCAAGTTGGCCAAAAAATTAAAAGAATTGGATATTAGCCAGGTCAATTGATTACTTTTTTTCATTAAAGTATAGTATCGTACAGTATTGTTTTTCCCTTCAGCGTTGAAGGGTTTAATAAGTCCCACGCCATTAAGCATGGGTTAGGCATCAATTTTCTTTTAAAAATTCCCATCATTTACCTCCTCCCAAGCAACTTTACGTTCAAAATGCCTGTTACCTCACTATTTTTCCCTCCTCCCAAGCTAATTTTAAATATTTATATCCCACGCGAAACCCTATCAAAATGTGTTCTTTGATAATCTTTCTGTTGTGTCAAGGAATCTAATACCAATCCCATGATATTTCGAAAGAATGATCTTTATCGGAACTCAATCAATTAACAGTTCTAATCCAAAAATGATACTATTTTTAAACATGAGATTTTGTTCGTTGATTTACATTTTATTGTTTTTAGTTTTAAACAGGGATAATCAAATAAATCACGTGGTGATGTATAAGCTAGATTTTTATACCCAATACAGGCAGTTTTTTGTTGCCGATCAGACGTCAACTAAAAATACCTCCGCCAATGACTTTTGGACTGAAGAAGCACACGAGGATAGACTAGGGTTAGGGATGGGTATCCTTGGAGTGGGAATTGAATGCTACGGACAAGTTAGAGGCGAATTGGATATTTTAGATACCTGCATTACTAAAATCGATTCTTCTCTTTTTGATCACATTGTCGAGGGAGGGCTTAACGTTGAATCGGGAGTTATTCAGGTGCTAGACTGTCCTAATTTCAATGTAGAGTTAGAAGTAAAAGTCAAGCCGGGCAATTACCGAGCAAGAGTTTACTCTTCAAAACTAAACACTGTCCATGGGGATGAAGGTGAAGATTATTACCGGATTGAAATATGGCCTGATGAGGATATGAATAGGAAAGTTATAAAGAAATTTATTCGACAACAAGAATAATTTTAAGGCAAGAATTTTTCGTGAAAGCATAGCCAACCAGCTATGCCTTTTTGTTTTTGAAATCCTCTATAACCCATCATGGACTTAAATTTCAGCCCTATGAATAACAACCATTTGATGGAAACAAGTAACCAAGAGCAAAAACAAAATAGAAGATAAGATGGCAACGGAATTTGAAAAAATGTTAAGTAAACTGGAGAAAAATGAGGCGCCTACTAATCAATTGGTTCAAAGTCTCATGTTAAAAATTAATTTCCAAATAGACAAAGATTATTTAGAATTCATCAGAACATATGATGGGGCAGAGGGTACTATTAGCGAGGGCTCATATTTATTATTGTGGAGAATTAAAGATTTAATAGAATTAAATCCTTATTATAAGGATGATGATTTTTCTACAAAAGTTTTCATAATTGGCTCAAATGGAGGAGGAACAGCCTATGGTATTAAAAAGGATGATGATTCATTTTTCAAATCCACGTTTCTCGAATTGGCTGACGAATTAGAGTATTGCGGTAAAGATTTTAAAGAGTTTTTATTGCATATAGCCTAATTCTCAATTTTCAATTCTTAAAATAGTGAGTGTTAGGGATGATTTTTGCATTTATAGCGTCCTAAGACCCAATGTAGTCCTAAATTTCAGTCCAATGAATAATAACTATTTACTGGATACCAGTAACCAAAATTGCTATATTTATACCACAGATGACCTAAGGATAGAAGTATTGGGAGCGGTAAGGATAGATACCCTGGATAGGATGAGGGTAACCGTTAAAATAGCCCTTTTTGGTGGACGGGAGAAAATTAGGTAAGCCCTAACTAGCACGAGTAAGTTAAATAAATATAGCAAAAGCATTGGACTCAGCAATGCTTTTTCATTTATATAGCCTCCTATAACCCTTTGGCCTACCTGTAGATTTCCGTTCAAAATCACGTGGGTTATTCAATAATTTCTTTACAGCCAATTTTTCTTTCTCTATTGCTTATTTTAAATATTTTTGCCCAAGGAAAACATCTTTGGAAATGGGTACTTTATGGAAAAGTATGCCCGGACGAACTTAAAAAACAATAAATACACTTATGAATCAGGAGGAATTTATTAATGCTATAAGGGTTGCGGTTGAAAACAGCGCTGTTAAATCAGTTGAAACTTATCTAATAAAACCACCTGGGAGAAGCCCTAACATAAAATTACTTGCATTATCTGACTGGTATAACAAACTGAGCAAAAAAGATCAGAATATGGTATTGCAGGTGGTAAAAGAATCTGTGAATACCAGTATTTTTGGGTTTTTATGCGTGCTGGATGGCGTAAAAGCTATTGGAAATAGTGGAGAGAAAGGTCGGTTAAGTTTATATTATGAAAAAGGCCAGGATCGAACCCTTTTAAATGATTTTAATGATGAATTTCTACATGATTTATTTTCAAGTGAATGACTTTCTATTGGTGAATCTTACCTTCAAAACTAGTAACTAAGTGACGGTTTTCTTATAAAAATCAGTACCTTTTACCTCTCTAAACCACTTAATCCCTAAAATACATGCTATCTCACTATTCTTCCTCCTCCCAACCAAAATATAGGCTACCTAACTGTTTTTGTTAAGGAACTTATACGTATTTTGGTATCAGAAATGGTATCATTGATTTTCTAAAAACGTCTGGAAGGCTTGTGGACTGTACTGGGCTCGAACCAGTGACCTCTGCTCTGTCAAAGCAGCGCTCTGAACCAACTGAGCTAACAGTCCTCGAAAAATGTTGGCCGATGGCCGTTGATCGTTGGCCGGCATTTAATGAGCGAGTTCACCGATAAGTCGGCCAACGGTCAACGGCCACCAACACGCCCTCGCACCTAAACGATCCCTCACGGCTGATACGCAAATGTAGCTTTTTTGTCGCCAATCATAAGGTCAAAATTCCCGGACTCCGTCACTGTTTTCAACGATGCATTCACAAAAGCCAGGTCATTTTTGTCGATCACAAAACTAACGGTCTGGCTCTCCCCTGCTTTCAGGGAAATCTTTTTGAATGCCCTCAGGCGCTGCATGCTGGGCGTTATGCTGGCATATTGCTCGTGCGAATATAACTCCAAGGTGTGCTTGCCATCGCGGTTACCGGAATTTCTTACGGTGATGCTTACCGTTAGTTTGGCGGCGCCACGGAGAATGCGCGTGCTTAGCGTGATGTCATCATATTCAAAACTGGTATAGCTCAATCCTTGTCCGAATGGGAACAAGGGCTTGTATCCATCCCAGGTCATATCTGCATTAAATATTTCCCGCACATCCTCTGTATGCTTCCTGTCATACAATACCATCTCGCCCATGCTGCGCGGGTAGCTAAAGGGCAGACGGCCATCGGGATTATAATCGCCATACAATACGTCCGCAACGGCTTCGGCTGTTTTCTTGCCGGACCAATAAGCCATCAGAATACCCTTCATCTGGGGTTCTATCGACGTGATGAATCGTGGACGACCTTCTGTCAAAACCAATATCACCGGCTTGCCTGTTGCGGCCGCTGCCCGCGCCAATGCCAGCTGGTTATCCGGAAGGGCCAGCTCCGTTGTGTTACCCGGACTCTCGGCATAGGCATTTTCTCCCAGGCAGAGGATGATGGCATCCACTCCCGAGGCAGCTGTTTTCAATCTGTCGACATTGTAATTTTCGGGACTGTCAAATCCTTTTGCTCCTACAAGGGTTACGCCGCGGCCTTCCAATTTTTCACTGATGGCCTGGGCAATCGTCTTGCCGTCGGTGGGATACCACTGCGCTTCTTTTCCCTGCCAGGTATAGGACCAGCAACCGTTCAAGGCGCTGATGCTTTGCGCCGCGGGACCGGCAATCAATACTTTTTTATCTTTCCCCAACGGCAATACGCCATCCTGGTTTTTAAGCAACGTCATAGCTTCATGCGCCGCACTGAGCGCGACGAACTGATACTCCGGCAATCCGAAATTGCTGATGGCATCCGGTTCGGGATAGGGATATACAAATAATCCCAGTTTTATTTTTAACAGCAGGATGCGGCGAACGGCGTCGTCAATCCTGCCCATGGGCACTTCTTTTTTCTGAACGGCTTCCTTCAACAGGTCAAAAAATGAAAAATCAGAAGGCACCATACTCATGTCGATACCGGCATTGATGGCCTGCACCACCGCCTGCCGCGGCGTATTGGCCACCAGGTGACGGGTATGCAGGCGGATGATGTCTTCCCAGTCTGTTACGATCAGTCCCTGGAATCCCAATTCCTTCCGGAGCACGTCCTCGAGCAAATATTTGCTGGCATGCACGGGAGTGCCATTGATCTCGCCTGAATTGATCATAATCGTAGCGGCGCCGGCTTTCACGGCTTCGCGAAACTGTGGCAGATAGTATTCCCTTAACTCAATTTCGGGTATATATGAGGGTGTGCGGTCCTTGCCGGTCCTGGAGGCCGAATAGCCGAGATAGTGTTTCATACAGGCAGCAACAGCTGTCGGGCTCGCCAGACCATCTTCCTGGTAGGCTTTGATCACCGTCGCACCCATGGTTTTTCCGATATACACAGCCTCGCCATAGGTTTCCGCGAAGCGCGACCAGAGGGGCTGACGGCCACAGTCCAGTACGGGTGCAAAATTCCAGCGAACCCCCGAGGCCCTCATTTCCTTTGCGGTGATCTTGGTTACTGCCCTGGCCAGTTCGGTATTGCGCGTGGCGGCCATGGCGATATTTTGCGGAAACAGTGTTGAGTTCAGCGTATAGGTCTGGCCGTGAATACCGTCCAGCCCGTAGATAACGGGGATCTTTAGGCGCGTTTTCCGGGCTTCGTCCTGGATCTGTACCTGGATATTTCGCCAGGTTTCGGCAGACAATGCATGGGCGGTGGTATTGATCACAGATCCTATTTTGTAATCCTGAATCGCTTTCCTTAAAGCTGCCGTATCAATACTGCCATCCTGGTTGCCCCAGCCGTTTTGCGCGATCACGGCGAGGGTCACCTGCGTCATCTGGCCGATCTTTTCTTCCAGG
>DATHGW010000592.1:0-12250 GCA_035317445.1 Puia sp. | reverse complement strand
TCGGTACGGGTTCCGTAGATTTCAAACGGATCTTTGATAATGCCGGCTCCTCGGGCATGAAACATTTTTTTGTAGAACAGGATGGCGCGCCAAGGCCTTTTGAAAATATCGCGACGAGTTTTAATAATTTGAGCAAAATGTTGGCGTAAGATAACGCCCTGATCGCTTATCATTGAAGTACCATGAAGCAGATATATTTGTCTTTTATTGGATGGCTCATCTGTTGTACATCTCTGGGTCAACCGTCGATGTTTTTTAGCGGCAAAATAATCAATTCGCGATCCGAGCCCATCGCCGGCGCATCCATTGTTTTGTTGAATACCCAAACCGGCACCCTTAGCGATTCAATGGGCAATTTCCGGATCGGCCATCTTGCTTCCGGAAAATATATTGTTCATTTCACGGCCATAGGCTTCGTGTCGCAGGACAAAGAAATAATGCTGGGAGGAACAGCTCCTTCCGGGTTGCAGGTTGTCCTTTATGATAACGCAACGCACCTCGATGCGGTCATGGTGACCGCAGAAAAAAGAGAGGAACTCTTGCAACAAGTGCCAGCCAGCATTTCATCCCTTTCGGCAAAGCAGGTCTCGGAATACCGTTTATGGAACAGCAAAGACCTGACGGCCATTGTTCCCAATTTATATTCGGCCAATCCGGGTGACCAGCGCAATGTGACTTCCATCAGGGGGATCACGTCTACTTCCTACGACCCGGCAGTAGCCACTTATGTCGATGGCGTGAACCAGTTTACGCTGGACAGCTATATCGCCCAGCTCTTTGATGTGGAACGCATCGAAGTGCTGCGCGGGCCACAGGGAACCCTATACGGAAGGAATGCCATGGGTGGGGTGATCAACATCATAACGAAACCGCCGGTGAATCACCCTGATGGATATGCGGAAATAAGTATAGGCAATTATGGAACGCAAAGGTTTAGCGCGGGATTCCGGGCACCGCTCGTTAAGGACAAGCTCTTTTTTGGCGTCGCAGCCATGTACGAACACCTGGATGGATTTTATGAAAATGATTACAACCATTCCAAATTCGACAGGCAGCATGGTTTCAGCGGAAATTATTATCTGAAATGGCTGGCTTCAGGACAATGGAACATATTGGTCAATGTAAAACAGCAGATCAACAGGAACGATGGCGTATTTCCCCTGGCGCCCAGCGTCACGGATGCCTTTGCCAACCCTTATGTTGTGAATCAGAATGCGGTGACCAGGATGGTGGATAATACCCTGAATGCCTCTTTGTCTGCCAACTATTCGGGACCCTCTTTCAATTTTAGTTCACAAACTGCTTTTCAATCTAACCTCCGCTACTACCGCGATCCCATCGACGCTGATTTTTCGCCCATTGACGGTGTTACCATCATTAACAATTATGGCAAACCATGGAACAAAGTAAAAGTCTGGACGCAGGAGTTCAAATTTACTTCGCCGGCCAATACGATTTCTCCATTGAACTGGACGGCAGGTGCGTATTTTTTTTACCAGGACAATCCGAATAAACAGGCTACGCATTTTGGAAAAGATGGTTTGTTGGTGGGGGCACCGGATTCTAATTTCTCCATCATCAATACCACAAAAACGAAGTGGCTGGGTATGGCATTTTATGCACAGGCAACCTATTCATTCTTTAAAAAATTGGATCTCACGGCCGGGTTTAGATTTGATTACGAAGAGGACCGCCAGGAAGTACTCGGCCAATACCAGAAAGACCCGGATCCAAATCCGGTTTTTGATACGCAGCCGGATACATCGGGCAAAACCCGGTTCAATGCCATTTCACCCAAACTGGGACTGGCCTACCGGCTAACGGGAACCAATAATGTCTATATGACTTATAGCAGGGGATTCAGGGCGGGTGGATTGACCCCGTTGTCATCCGATCCGTCACAGCCTCCTTTGTATGCATACAAACCAGAGTACAGCAACAATATTGAAATAGGCAGTAAAAACAGTTTTTTGAACAACCGCCTCAGGGTAAACCTTGCTTTATTTTACTCCCAGATCACCGACGCGCAGGTGCCGACGCTGGTGCTGCCCGATGCCATTACCGTGATCAAAAATGCCGGCAGGTTGAACAGCAAGGGCCTGGAGCTTGAACTGGCCGCCATTCCGGTCAAAGGGCTCGAAGCGAATTATAGTTTTGGTTATACGCATGCTACCTATGATGCATTAAGCCTTTCACAAAATGGCGGCACGACGGATCTTGCGGGGAAAAGACAGATATTTACGCCGGACTTTACTTCCATGCTGGCTTTGCAATACGGCTATACGTTCGCCGGTAAAGCGGTTCTAAGATTGGTCATCCGGGGAGAATGGATAGAACTGGGCAAACAATATTTCGATCTTGCGAACAGCATTGAACAGTCCCCTTACTCCCTCTTCAATGCGCGCATAGGCATCTCCGGTAAATATTTTGGGATCTATGTCTGGGGAAGAAATCTCTCCGACAAGACCTATATTTCCTATGCTTACGATTTCGGAGCCGTTCACCTGGGAAATCCGCGGACTTTTGGAGTTACGCTGACGGGGAGATTTTGAATTTACTTTGTCATTCCGATCGAAGCTCCCCACTCTTGGCATTCCGATCCGCCGCAGGCGGAGAGGAATCAGCGGATGAAGCAAGACAGCTGCTCCGTCGATTCCTCCGCTCCCGTCCAGCCTTAGGCAGAACGGGAGGTCCGAATGCCAAGGCCAGAGGACTCCAGACCCTACAAGGAATCCTTACGCACAGCCTTCACAATCTCCCAGTCTGTTGAATTCACTGACTTTAATTTCAGGGTCTGGTCCGCATTTTCCAGGGTGAGGAAATAATGAGATTCTCCATTGGTCGCCGCTTCAAACAATTCAGACACCCAATAGTCACTGTAATTTTTCTTGATATCCCTCATCAGGAAAATGGGCAGGCGGTCTACAGTGACATGATGTAGAACGGCCACGAGCAAATTGTCCTGGTTATAATACGCCAGCATGACCTGTCCGTTCATATTGAAGGTCGCGACGGCATAGTTCTGTTGTTTTTGCCAACTCATTAACCTCGCCATCTGAAAATCCCTGGTGAATGATGCGGCGGTTGCTTTATTGACGCCCTGATCGTCACCCGCAAATGCATGGGTGAATGCTGCTGTAAGTAGCAGGACAGCGGTGATGATTTGTTTTTTCATGACTTTGTTTTTTTGTTTGCGTGATTTTTCCGGATCTCAGGCACAAAGCTATCGCGGGATGGAACCAAAGTCAAGTGAATATTGACCACCGGGGCATATTGTTAACTAACGTTAACGTGCAGCGTCGTTTGTCTCATGAAACTGTCTTTTCATCTCACGATTCAGTGCATTGGGCATTGTCAGCATGGCGGGCGGTATGTTGAACGGTATTTGTGTTTACTGCGAACGTAAGCTATTGACCGGATTTGCCACGGCGGCTTTGACGGATTGAAAACTGATTGTTAATAAAGTGATCAGCAAGGTGGCGATACCCGCGATGATGAAAATATATACACTGATATGCACCCGGTAAGCAAAACTTTCAAGCCATAGATTCATCGCCCACCAGGCAGCCGGGAATGCGATTAAAATGGCCACCAGCGCCAGTTTCAGAAAATCTTTTGAGAGCAAGGCCACTAGTCGGGGTGCCGATGCGCCGACCACTTTCCGGATGCCAATTTCTTTCTGACGTTTTTGCGCGGTATATGCTGACAACCCAAATAAACCAAGACAGGATACCATGATGGCTACGGCAGCAAAATAACGCGACAGTACAGAAACCCGTTGTTCGGAGGCATACAGGGCCTGGTAATCATCATCCAAAAATTTGTAGTCAAATGACAGGCCCTGGTTAAATTGTTTGTAGACCTTTTCCAAACGGACAATGGTTTCTTTTTCCATCCCGGCTTTGATCTTAACGTATACATTGCTGTTGTTCTGGCGCCATCTTAAGAAAAACGGCGTTACTTTTTTATAGAGTGATTCAGAATGAAAATCTTTTACCACCCCGATAATCTCCTTGTTCTTTCCCCATACATCAACGATTTTGCCAACCGGGTCTTTCAGTTTCATCGCAGCAATAGCTGTTTCATTAAAGATCACCGCGGAACTGTCTGATCCGAATTTCGTTGAAAACATACGACCTTCTTTCATTTGCATGCCCAGGAGTTCCATCATCCCGTAATTCATATCAAGACCCATAAATTCTATTCCTTCTTGTGGATTTTTGCCTTCCCAATTGATCCAGCTTCCTCCCTGGCTATAAGACCCTGTCATATTTCCATCCATGCCGGAAGCGCTGACCACTCCCGGGATATTTTTAACTGATATAAGAAATGTCTCCAGGTCGTTGTGGAGTTTTCCTTCATTTGAAAAGCGGATAATATTGTCCCTTTTGTATCCGAGATTGGTCGTTTGTATTAAATTCATCTGCTGGTAAACGACCATTACAGCTACAATTAGTACGATGGAGATCGCAAACTGGAAAACGACCAATCCTTTCCGTACCCAGGATTCACCCGTAGCGGTATTGAGATCTCCCTTTAATACCCGGGCGGGCCTGAATCCGGAGAGGTATAGTGCCGGATAACTACCGGCAATAATTCCAGTAACGAAAGTGATGCCAACCATGGCCAGCATCAATACTGGGCTGAATGGAAAGCCGATTTCTTTCCCTGTGATCAATTTGAACGCGGGAAGGAACAGGCCAACCAGCAACAAGGCAATCAACAGCGCTGCACATGCCATCATCATGGATTCTCCCAGGTATTGAAAAACCAGTGATCTTCTGCTTGCGCCCATGGTTTTTTTAATGCCCACTTCTTTTATCCTTTTGGAGGCTTTTGCAGTGGAGAGGTTCATGAAGTTGATGCAGGCGATGAGGAGGATAAAAACAGCAATGATTGAAAACAATTTGACATATTCTATCCTGCCCCCGGACTGAACGCCGTTTTCAAAATGGTTGTACAGGTAACGGTCAGAATAACGCTGAATAAACAAGTCGCCTTCCCACTTCAACATCTCCGCATTCTTGTAAAGCGCTTTGATCTTTGCTTTGGTAAAGTCTTTGATTTTACGATTAAACTGATCCGCGTTTGTTCCTTTTTTTAGAGTGATATAAGTTGACATACCATTGCTTCCCCAGAATGCCACGTCTTCCGCTTCTTTTGTCAGGAACAAATCAAAGGGGAATAAAATGTCGAATTGATCAGTGGCATTGGCAGGCGGTGCCTGGAACACGCCGGCAACTGTGTAAGATCCATCGAATTCACTGCCTCCATTCCATTCGACCCGGTTACCGGTAATTCCTTTTGTCGTATTAAATAATTTTAAAGCCAGCCGGTCGGAGATCATCATGCCATATTTATCGGAAAATGCCCTGGTTTCATTTCCTTCGATAATGGGGTAAGAGAATATCCTGAAAAAATCTTTTTCTACAAATTGCGGTTTTGCCTTGATGTGTTTATCTGATGCAGAAATTACACCCATTTCTTCGCCTCTTACAGCAACTGCATGCTCCACCTCAGGCAGTTCAGCGGCCATTGTTTTTGCCAACAGGCCCTGAGTATATCCATGCATTCCAATGGTCCCATCACTATTCGGGGATGTCTTCATCACCACAAACAGCCTGCTGTCTTTTGCATTGAATTTGTCTACGCTCAATTCGTCATGAACCCAGAAATAAATCAATAAAGTGCAGGCCAGTCCAATGGAGAGCCCTAATAAATTGAGCAGTGTAAACTGCCGGTCTTTCACCAGGTTGCGCCACGCAGTCCTGAAAAAATTGCTAAGCATGTTATAGCGGATTAAGTGTTTTAATGAATTGCCCAAACTTTACCACCAAAAAAATGCCTGTTTATATTTTATTGGTAATTAGCTTGTTGTACCGGCACACTTGCAAAAACTGTACGCTTTTGAAACGATTACTGTACGTTTAAGGTTTTGGGTATCCTGCTGTTTATCAGTAAAAGCCAAAAACGCTGATCCTATAGGTTATCCAGTATTGACCGGTAAAGCAAATGTATATCAGCCCCGGCGCCGTTCTTTCAAAAATGTGACGGGCTTCGACAAAACTTGGTACGGGCTTCTCGAAAACCTGGTACGAACGACAGTTTCTCCTCGGATCCTCCTCTTTGCCTACTCTTTGGGTCCTCTTTGGGTCCTCTTTGGTACCTCTTTGGGTCCTCGGAATCCGAGGTACCAAAGAGGACCCAAAGAGGTAGCATGGAGGAGGCATTAAGGATCATTTCCCGGCTAGACCTATTTCCCAGCGTGTAATGACATGGAAACCATCGTATAAGTGACCAATCACTGTATCAAAAACGTACGTTTTCTATTTTATAAAAGTTCACATCTTATTGCTATTCAGATCAATAAGTAAATGGCATTTTTCTTGGAGCTTTTGGGCATTCCGCTCTTGCTTAACACTTAATATTACCCCCATTTTGTCAAAAAATTATTTAAAGACCGCATGGAAAAATTTACGCAGCCATAAATCCTACGTCGCAATCAATACTATCGGTTTAGCAGTAGGCATTTCAGCCTGCCTGCTTATTTTCTTATTGGTTCAATATGAAACAAGCTTTGATCATTTTCATAAAAACAAAGAACGCATTTACAGAGTGGCGGGAGCAACAAAAACCAAGGATGGAATGAACTATTCCCAAGGGAGTGCCTATCCGGTCGCAGAAGCGTTGCGGATAGACTATCCGCAATTGGAACATGTTGCCCGCATATATGGACGGGATAATCAGCAGATCACTTTACTCAATGATCATGCTAATGCACCACAAATAAAATTTAAAGAAAATGTATTTTTTGCTGAGCCTGAATTTTTCGACATATTCAATTTTCCCTTCCTTGCAGGAGATCCAAAAACTGCTTTATCAGAACTAAATACTGCGGTGCTTACACAGCAGACAGCAGAAAAATATTTTGGAGATTGGCATACAGCCATAGGTAAATTCATTCAGTATGATAATGATAAAGATAAAGTTTGCAAGGTAACAGGCGTCCTGAAAAATATTCCTGCTAATACCGACTTTCCCCTGCAGGTTGTGCTTTCTTTTAAAACTTCTGAATTCGAGGGCAGGGATTGGGGAAGCCAGGACGGATCTTTAAACAGCTTCGTAGTGCTTCCAAAAAATATGTCGCAACAGCAATTCGATAACGACCTTAAAACTTTTGTAAAAAAGCACACGCCTGCTGAATATGCGAACCATGGTTATATATTACAGCCGTTAAGCAATATACACTATCAGAGCGAGTTTGGAACTTATAGCGGGCGCACATTCAGCAAAGCATTGATTACCGCATTAAGTTTAATAGGCTTATTTCTTTTAATTATTGCCTGCATAAACTTTATCAATCTTGCTACTGCACAGGCAGTAAACCGTTCAAAAGAAGTAGGCATCAGAAAGGTTTTGGGCAGTAGTAAAAAGCAATTGATCATTCAATTTTTAAGTGAAACTTTTCTTATTACGCTCGCCTCAGTTGTTATGGCAATCGTGTTTGCATTCATTGCATTGCCGGTGCTCAACAATCGCTTACAAACATCACTGGAAATACAACCCGGTTTTCCTTTGATTGCATTTTTATTCAGCATAATTATTATTGTTACATTTTTATCGGGCTTCTATCCTGCAATTGTTTTATCGGGATTTAATCCCATCAAGGTCCTGAAAAGTAAATTTACCAGCAAGACTGCAGGCGGACTTTCTATGAGAAGGGTGTTGGTTGTTTTCCAATTTACCGTTGCACAGACTTTGATTATTGGAACATTAATTGTTGTGAGCCAAATGAATTTTTTTCAAAATGCATCTGTGGGTTTTGATAAAGATGCCATCGTGATGGTGCCGCTTCCGAACGACAGTGCACGGGTGCCTAAAGGCGACGCATTAAAAATACAATTGCTGCAACTGGCTGGGATAAAAAATGTGAGTATCAGCAGTTTTAGCCCTATGGATAAAGCGTCCTGGGACGGTGATTTTAAATTTGACAATGCCGCAAAAAAATCAGACTTCAACCCCGACTTTAAATGGGCAGATGCTGATTACTTTAAAACGTATAATATTCAGTTCATCGCAGGCAGGCCATATTTCCCCGCTGACAAAGTAAACGGATTTGTGGTGAATGAAATGATGGTGAAAAAATTAGGCTTTAAAAATCCAGAAGATATCTTAGGTAAAAAAATAAATATTTTCAACGGAACTATGGTTGCACCCGTTGTTGGAGTAGTAAAAGATTTTAACGGCAGCTCGCTGAAACAGGAAATGAAGCCGATAGTGCTTGGTTCATGGAAATTGGTATACGGGTTAGTCAACATAAAAATACAACCGCAAAATGCGAAGCAAACTTTGGCAGCAATAGAAAAGCTTTGGAACAATGCTTATCCTGATTTTGTTTATGAATACCAGTTTCTCGATGATAAGATTGCCAGCTTTTACAAGCAGGAAAACCAGCTCTCACAATTGTATAAAATATTTGCAGGCATTGCCATATTTATTTCCTGTCTTGGCTTGTATGGCTTTGTTTCATTCATGGCAGCGCAGCGAATCAAAGAAGTAGGCATTAGAAAAGTATTGGGCGCATCAGTCATCAGCATCGTTTATTTGTTCTCAAAAGAATTTACGGTGCTTATTGGCGTTGCATTTTTAATCGCGACTCCATTGGCTTATTTTTTCATGCATCAATGGCTGCAAAATTATGCTTACAGAGTAGACATTGGCGTTGGAATATTTATATTAACCATTCTTATTGCTGAAATGATCGCGTGGCTTACTGTCGGCTACCAGGCAATAAGAGCAGCAGTGGCAAACCCGGTGAAGAGTTTGAGAACGGAATGATATCTTTTCCTTAAAATGAATACTTTTCATAGATGAAAGATTTCAGGACTCGGTCAAAAAATGCAATTTTATACTTTTAAGTGTTGCCAACTATAGGGAGCTGACAGTTTTATGTTAGTTTTGAAATATTGATCAATTTATATCTAAGAAAATGAACATCGTAAAACATGGCCTGCTGTTCTCCCTTTCCCTTACACAAATAATCATGGTACAGGGCCAGACAGCGGAAGAGATCATCAACAAACATTTTGATGCGGTTGGCGGCAAGGACAGGATCAGCATGATCAAATCGATCTATACAGAAAGTTCAGTATCCGTGCAGGGAAATGAAGCGCCCAGTACCATCACCATCCTCAATGGTAAGGGATACCGCTTGGAATCAGAATTCAATGGCCAGAAAATCATCCAGGTATATACAGACCGGGGCGGATGGACCGTGAATCCCATGGCCGGCGCAAACGAACCCAAATCCTTACCCGAAGATCAATATAAGGCAGGAAAAGACCAGATTGACGTGGGCGGACCCTTATTTGATTACTCAGGCAAGGGAAATAAGGTTGAGCTGCAGGGCAGGGAGGATGGCGCATTTAAGCTCAAAGTGACTAATCGGGATAAAATATCCACTACCTTTTTTATTGATCCCTCAACTTATTATATCACCAAAGTGGTGATGATGGCGACCATGATGGGACAGGACATGGAAATCACCCGCAGCTATTCCAATTTCCAGAAAACAAATTATGGATATGTTTTGCCTTTCACCATTGATATCAACTATGGCGGCAGTTTCAACGTGACCTCAACCGTGAAAAAAGTACAGGTCAACAAAGAAGTTGACGCAAAGATTTTTGACATGCCGAAGTGAGGAGTTGGCCCGCCTACGGCCTGCGGCCTTCGGAGGTCAAGGGAGTCAGGAGTCGGGGGGCGCAATCCTGCCCTGTTTGGTCTCCGAATTGGGATCGTTTGTCGCATCTTTCATTTACTTTGTTAATTCTGAATGATTTTTGCACAAAGATTATTTCATATACAATGAAGACCCCCTGGTACAATACTAAATCGGCCGTCGTCAGTTTCCATGTGCTGGCCTGGGTATTGTGGTTTTGCCTGCCCGTGCTGTTTCGCCGCGATCCTGAACCCGGACAAAAAGTCAACTGGAACCCGATCCTGAACCCGGTTAGTATTGCTTTGAATATCTGCTGGATGAGTTTGTTCTATCTGAATGCAAATTTCCTGATCGGTCGGTTCATGAATAGGCGCAAAACCTGGCAATACGCATTTATTCTCCTGGGTATTTATCTTGTATTCCTGGTTGTGATCAGTTTCGCTTTTCACCTCAACAAGGGTGGAGATCATTTTTCGATTTACCGGGTGCCTTATTGGATCTTTTTCCCCTTCATGTTCATCTGGGCCATCAGTACGGTCTATCGGGTAGTGTCTGATAAGATCAAAACGGATCAGCTGCTCAAAGAAAAGGAGAATGAAAATCTGAAGACTGAATTGTCGTTCCTCAGGTCGCAGGTAAGCCCGCATTTTTTATTCAATGTGTTGAACAATATGGTGGCCATGGCCAGACTGAAATCGGATAAGCTGGAGCCTTCGATCATCAAACTTTCCGGCCTGATGCGTTATATGTTGTACGAATCAGATGAACAAAAAGTACCCGTTGCCCGCGAAATAGAATATGTAACGAGTTATATTGATTTGCAACGTCTGCGTTTTGGAAAAGACATGAAGATCAACGTTAATATGGACCCCAGGGGAGATTCTTACCTGATTGAACCCATGTTGCTTATTCCATTTATAGAAAATGCTTTTAAACATGGAACCGGCATGATCCAGGATCCGGAAATTGATATTTGCCTGAAGATGAACAATGACACGCTCGATTTCCGGGTGAAAAATAAATTCAATGGTGATTCTAATGAAATTAAAGACAGAACTTCGGGTATCGGTCTTGCCAATGTGAGACGCAGGTTGAACCTGTTATATGGGAAAGAATACCAATTGTCCATCAACAAAGAGGATGGATGGCATACCGTTTCACTCCAATTAAAACTTCAATAATGCTGCGCTGTATTGCCGTTGATGATGAGCCGCTGGCGCTGGATCTGCTGGAAGACAATATACGGCAGGTTCCTTTCCTTGAGCTCACGGCAAAATGCAGGAATGCGATGGAAGCATTGGAGGTTCTCCGCAGGGAACAGGTCGACCTGATCTTCCTTGATATTCAAATGCCCGGGCTGACCGGTTTACAATTCCTTCAATCCCTTGCGGTAAAGCCCATGGTCATCCTCATCACGGCGTATGATCAATATGCCCTGGAAGGGTTTAACCAGGATGTCATTGACTACCTGGTTAAACCGGTTGCTTTTGACAGGTTTCTTAAGGCCTGTAATAAGGCCTGGGAATTTCATAAATTAAAAAATCATCCTGAACAGGCATCCGAAAATGCCGCCGACCCCGGATATTTTTTCGTGAATGCGGAATACAGTCTCGTTAAGATAGTAACGGACGAGATCATCATGATCGAGGGATTGAAAGATTATATCAAGATCCATCTTACTAACAACAAGCCTCTCGTGATCAGGATGAGTATGAAATCCATCGAAGAAAAACTATCCGCCAAAAAATTCCTGCGCATACATAAATCTTATATTGTATCCATCCCGAAAATAACATCCATTCGCAAAGGTTCGGTCTTTATCGGCGGGCTGGAAGTGCCTGTTAGCGATAACTATAAGGATATCCTGATGTCTGTTGTAGGCCATGCAGGCAAGTAGTTTTTCTCTCGTTTTTCCCGATTTTCCCCTTTTGTCGCAGGATTTACTCCGCTTGTCTCATTTGTGCCTTGATTGTACACGGCAGCATATACTTTTGCGGAAGTAATTAACTATCTATGAGACCTAAAATGAACAACATGAAAAATATTTTAACCCTAATGGTTGGCGTATTGCTTGGAATGGGGGCGATGGCCCAGTTCCCTGGTGGGGGCGGCAAGGGCCAGTCAGTGCCCAATATGGGACATATTTACGGAAAAGTCGTGGACAGTTCCGGAAAAGCCATTAATGATGCAACGGTCATTTTATTGCAAAATAAATTCGATTCCGTTTCCAAGAAAAGAAAGGATGTGCTGTTAAAAGGACTTTCCACAAAAGGTGGCGGTGAATTCAGCCTGGAAGACCTGCCCATGTTCGGCCCATTAAAACTAAAGATATCGGCTACGGGATTTAAGCCTTACGAAACAACAGTGACCTTTCAAATGAAAATGCCCGCAGGTGGTGCGCCCAAGGCTAATGCCGATCCGGCAGCGGCCATGTCGAGCATGAGCAGTATGGTAAACGGATTTGATAAGGACCTGGGCAACATCAAACTGGGTGTGGACAGAAAGCAGCTGGAGATGGTCACCGTAACG